>JAEEYN010000051.1 GCA_016288175.1 Bacillota bacterium
GCGCCGGTGGTGATCTCCACGCCGCGCCAGATGAGGTCGTAACCGAGGGCGGTGCCGTCCTCCTTGCGCATATGGTAGAACGCGCGCTTTGTGGAGGGATAGTCCACGACGAAGAGGAATTCATGGCCGTAGTGCTTTTTGACCCATTCGAAGCTCAGCTTCTCCGCGTCGGTGGTGAGATCGTTCTTTTCGCTGTCCGGCACCGTGTAGCCGAACTCCTTTTCGAGAGCGTCGTAAAGATCCGCAAGCCGGACGACCGGGAAGGGCAGCGTGGGCACGATGACCTCGGTGCCGAAGGCTTCCTTGATCTGCTCGCCGAATTTTTCCTTCACGACGCCGAGGGCGTAGGTCAGGATCTCCGCCTCGATCGCCATAACGTCCTCGTAGGAATCGATATAGCTCATCTCGAGGTCGAAGCCGGTGAATTCGGTCGTGTGCTTGCTGGTGAAGGATTTCTCCGCGCGGAAGACGGGGCCGACCTCGAATATGCGCTCGAAGCCCGAAGCCATCGCCATCTGCTTATAGAACTGCGGGCTCTGGGCGAGATACGCCTTGCGGTCGAAATACTTGACCTCGAAAACGTCCGCGCCGCTCTCGCTCGCCGCGCCGATCAGCTTCGGACTGTGGATCTCGATGAAATCATGGTCGAGCAGGTATTGGCGCATCGCGTTGACGAGGCAGCTCTGCACCTTGAAGAGGAGCTGGTTTTCGTCGGTGCGAAGATCGACCCAGCGGTAGTTGAGGCGCTGATCGATGAAGCTGCGCTCCACGGCCTGCTTTTTCTTCGTTGCGGGGATCTCCTTGCGGACGATCGGCAGCGGATCGGCGACGGATTCAACCTTGATCGCGGTCGGGAGCAGCTCGATGCCGCCCATCTTGACGTATTCGTTCTCCATCACGAGACCTTCGCAGCAGATGACGGAATCGGGCGTGATCTTCGCAAGCTCATCGAGGAGCTGCGGGCATTTTTCCTTTTCGACGGTGATCTGGAGCTTGCCTGTGATATCCTTCAGAACGATGAAGGCCATCGACTTGCCGTCGCGGAAATTTTCAACAAAGCCGCAGACCTTCGCGTTCTGCCCGACGGCGCTGCGGATATCTTTGATCATAGTTCTTTCCATAGTTCTTCCTCCGTGTGATCGGGCGGAACGCGATCGTCCCTCTCCCTGAATTTAACATTATTATTATACACTCCTGACCGACAAAATCAAGAAAAAAGTTTGCGAAATATGCGGATCAATCGCCGGAGCATTCTCCGATGAATTCTTTCCAGAGCGCAGGGTCACAGATGCAGGTCCTTGTCAGCACTGCACGACCGGTGTTATCGCTGCTTATTGAGCACGGTCCGCTTTCGCGTATCAGATAGATGCCGTCGCTTCCGTCTGAACCGGAAATGAAGATTCTGATCATGCGCTCTCCGGCGGAAACGGAGGAGAGCTCCTGCCATGTCTTTTCGGAATCACTGTATTCCAACCTTTTGACGGCTGCAAGCAGCTCCTTCCACTGCTCCTTCGGGAAGTCTTTGTTCACCGTGTATTCGAAATCGTCCGGATCATCGCTCGGCTTTGCCGCGGTTATAAGCTTGATAGAAACGATCTCCTCCATATCTCCGGTGAAATCCAGAGTCTTCAGCCGGTCTTCGGGAGCCCGGCCGCCGGTTTTCAGGATAAAAGGCAGTATAACCAACGCGGCGCAGATAAGCGCGTATACCGCTACGGCTACGATTTTCCATTTCCCGCTCGTTCTCGGGAATACGATCAGAGAGAAAAGGGCGACGAGCAGCAGCACCCCCGCCGTGCACCAGGCCCTCACCATATCGAAGTGTCTCATTGCAACTGCGACGATTATGCCCAGAGTAATGAGAGGGCAAAGCCATTGAGCGGTGCTGGGAAACTGCTTTTTCTCCACGCCGCAGGAGGAGGTCAGCTCGTCGATATCGCCGAGGGAGGCTTTGGCGGCCTCGAACGCTTCGGTCTCGCTCTTCCCCGCCGACAGTTCTTCATCATAACGCTCTGAAACGTTTTGCATGATCTCCGCGCGAAGGAGGTTCCTTTTGGCGGTCGGCTTATAGCGGGAAAACTCCTTTTTTACATGGCGTTCAAGCTTTTTCCGCATCATGCTCACCTCCCCTGTCAAGAAGCCTGTCGATGATCGTTTTGGTCTCGCGCCAGCTTTCGAGCCCTGAGCGATAGGCTTGTCTGCCCTTCTCCGTGATGCGGTAGTAGCGCCGCCTTGCTCCGCCCTCGCTTTCACCCCAATAGGATTCGATCAGCCAATCCGTTTCCATGCGGCGAAAGGCGGAATACAGCGTTGCCTCCTTGAGCTCATAGAGGCCGCCGGAGAGCACCCGAACCGCCTTGCCGATCTCGTAGCCGTAGCTGTCCCCTTCCATCAGGCGGGCAAGTATTATCGTTTCCGTATGTCCGCGGATCTCGTCCGATGAGATCGGCATAACAACGCCTCCTTTGCTCCTTTTGTTTGCATTATATAACAAAGTACCTCGCCTGTCAAGGTACTTTGTCTAGCAAATATTGATTTGGATGGAGCTTAAACAGTTCACCGGCAAGAACGCAAACGCCGCGCATCCTTCTTTGGATACGCGGCGCTTTTTTACCGTTTTCCCTGCGCGGCGCGATTGACAAAAAAGGTCTTTCATGATATCCTTTGTTCTACAAATTTTTAGTGTTTTACTATTAAAACGAAAGGAAAACAAAATGAAAAGGATACTCGCTTTTATGCTCGCGCTGAGCCTTATCCTCGGCCTGTGCGCCTGCGCTTCCACTTCCAAAACCGAGGCGAAGCCGACGGAGCAGACGGCCGATGCAACGCCCGCCCCGGGAACCGAACCGCCCGAAGGGCCGAACGATCCGACGCCCGCTCCGGGAACCGAGCCGCCCGAGGGGCCGAACGATCCGGACTACGAAGGCACTCCGGCCGAATTTGTCGGATCCTGGCAGTATGAAGACCGCGGCGGTTATATCAATATCTATGACGACTGGATCTGGTCGCTCTATGATGAGGATTCCGAATGCGTCATGACCGGCGGCTGCCGACTGGAAGAGGGCTACGGGCTCGTGCTTGAAAACGGAGACGGTACGGATTACGATTATCTTCAGCCGAACGGCGACGGGACCCTGTATAATTCATCGTTCACCATGCTTTACCCCTATGAGGAGCCCGATTTCCCGGGTGAGGATGAGGACATTCCCGAAGATTTCATCGGATCCTGGGTGAACGAAAGCAACGGCTGCTCGCTCATTATCGACGAATACGGCTCCTGGAGCGCCTACGATGAAGAGAACGCGCTCGCGGCGTTCGGTACCTGCCGTTATGAAGCCGGTTATGGGCTCGTGCTCGAAAATTCCGACGGAACGGATTATGATTTCCTGCGGTTCGGCGAAGACGGCGTGCTGTATAACTCCTGTTCCGACATTCTGGTCCCGCAAACCCACTCCGAAGACGCCACTCCCGCAGAATACGCCGGGCCCTGGCATAACGAAGCTTCCGGCATTTACCTTTACATCTACGACGACATGACCTGGGCGACCTATGATGAGTACATCTGCTATCTCGATAGCGGCGCCTGCCGTTTGGAAGACGGTTACGGGCTCGTGCTCCAATATTCCGACGGAACGGATTATGATTTCCTGCGGTTCGGCGACGACGGCGTGCTGTATAACTGCATATACGACACGCTCATCCGCTGCAGCGATTTCCTTTCCGAGGACTGACGGAACGGGTTTTCACAGCTTCTAAAACCGCATAATAAAGACCGTGCTCCCGATCAAAGGAAGCACGGTCTTTTTCTGCCTTCGGCTATTGATTATTTCTTGTAGAGTTCCCTCTTCACGTAGTGGGTGTGAAGGAGCTCATGCGCCTTATGGGAGCCGGGCTCGCCGAGGAACTCCTTGTAGAGCTGCTGGACCTCGGGGTTCTCATGGGACTTGCGGAGGGTCATATTCGCATCCTCACCGTAGAGGCCTGCGGCGCGATCCGCGCGCAGATCGGTGAAGTTGCGGACGTAGCCGGGCTGATGGGGCTGACCGCCGCCGTTGACGCAGCCGCCGGGGCACGCCATGACTTCGATGAAGTGGTAGTTCTTCTCGCCGGAGCGGACCATGTCGAGGAGCTTAGAAGCGTTCTCGAGGCCGCTGGTGACGGCGACGTTGACGTCCATACCCGCAACGTGCACGGTGGCTTCCTTGATGGCCTCGGTGCCGCGGACAGCGTGGATGTCGAGGTTCTCAAGGGGCTTGCCTTCGAGGATCTCGTAAACGGTACGCAGAGCAGCTTCCATAACGCCGCCGGTCGCGCCGAAGATGTGGCCCGCGCCGGACGCCATACCGAGGAACGGATCGCAGACTTCGTCGGGCAGCTCGGTGAACTTGATGCCGGACTTGCGGATCATCTTCGCGAGCTCACGGGTGGTGAGGGAAACGTCGATGGTGGGCAGGCCGTTGGTGGTCAGCTCATCGCGGGATGCTTCGAACTTCTTCGCGGTGCAGGGCATGATGGAAACGACGACGATATCCTTCGGGTCGATGCCGGCCTTCTCCGCGTAATAGGTCTTGACGAGAGCGCCGAACATACCCTGCGGGCTGCGGCAGGAGGACAGATTCTCGATGAAATCGGGATAGTAGGTTTCGCAGAACTTGATCCAGCCGGGCGAGCAGGAGGTGATCAGCGGGAGCTTGCCGCCGTTCTGTACGCGATGGATGAACTCGGTGCCTTCCTCCATGATGGTGACGTCAGCGGCGTTGTCCACGTCGAATACGCGGTCGAAGCCGAGGCGCTTGAGGGCGGCGATCATCTTGCCCTCGACGTTGGTGCCGATCGGCATGCCGAACTCTTCGCCGAGCTGTACGCGGACGGAGGGAGCGGGACCGACGACAACGTGCTTGGTGGGATCAGCAAGCGCGTCCCATACCTTCTGGGTGTCGTCGCGCTCCTGAAGAGCACCGGTGGGGCAAACGGCGATGCACTGGCCGCAGTGGATGCAGCTGGTTTCCGCAAGACCCATCTCGAAAGCGGATGCGATGTGGGTCTTGAAACCGCGCCTGTTGGGGCCGATGACGGAAGCATGCTGGTTGTATTTGCAGACGGCGACGCAGCGGCGGCAGAGGATGCACTTGCTGTTATCGCGGATGAGGTGGATCGCGGAATCGTCAATATCGGGCTTCAGCTCTTCGCCGAACTGATACTTGTGAGGATCGCACTCATATTCCTGGGCAAGGGTCTGCAGCTCGCAGTTGGTGCTGCGGACGCAGCCGAGGCAGTCCATCCTGTGGTTGGAGAGCAGCAGCTCAAGGGTCTTTTTGCGGGAATCGCGAAGCTTGGGGGTGTTGGTCTGGACCTCCATGCCCTCCGCGACCTGCTGAAGACATGCGACGGGGTTGCTCCTTGCGCCCTTGACCTCGACGACGCAGACACGGCAGGCGCCGATCGCGTTGACGTCCTTGAGGTAGCAAAGGGTGGGGATGCGGATGCCGGCCTGTTCAGCTGCCTGCAGAATGGTGTAATTCGCAGGAACCTGAATGTCCATGCCGTTAATCTTCATGTTGATCATATCCATATCGGTTCTCCTTATTTCTTGACGATTGCGTTGAACTTACAGGTCTCGATGCAGGCGCCGCACTTGATGCACTTGTTGGTGTCGATCGTATGGGGCTCCTTGACCTTTCCGGAAATAGCGCCGACGGGGCACTTGCGCGCGCAGGCGGTGCAGCCGCGGCATACATCGGGCTGGATGTAGTAGCGCATCAGCTTCTTGCAGACGCCGGCGGGGCAGCGCTTTTCGACGACGTGGGCCTCGTACTCATCACGGAAATACTTCAGAGTGGAGAGAACGGGGTTCGGAGCGGTCTGACCCAGAGCGCAGAGGGAGTTGGCCTTGATGTAGTTGCAGAGCTCTTCGAGCTTGTCGAGATCCTCGAGAGTGCCGTTGCCTTCGGTGATCTTGTTGAGCAGCTCAAGAAGCCTCCTCGTGCCGATACGGCAGGGGGTGCACTTGCCGCAGCTCTCGTCGACGGTGAAGTCGAGGAAGAAGCGCGCGAAGTCGACCATACAGGTGGAATCGTCGGTAACGATCATACCGCCGGAACCCATCATGGCGCCGATGCGGGTCAGGTTGCCGTAATCGATCGGGGTATCGAGCAGGGATGCCGGGATGCAGCCGCCGGAAGGACCGCCGGTCTGAACGGCCTTGAACTTCCTGCCGTTGGGGATGCCGCCGCCGATGTCATAGATGATGTGGCGCAGGGTCGTGCCGAGAGGGATCTCAACAAGACCGGTGTTGTTGATCGCGCCGCCGAGAGCGAAGACCTTGGTTCCCCTTGAATCCTCGGTGCCCATGGAGGCGAACCAATCGGCGCCTTTCATGATGATCTGAGGAATGTTGGCCAGGGTCTCAACGTTGTTGATGATGGTCGGCTTGCCGAACAGACCCTTGTTCGCCGGGAACGGAGGCTTGTTGCGGGGCTCGCCGCGGTTGCCTTCGATGGAGGTCAGAAGCGCGGTCTCTTCGCCGCAGACGAACGCGCCTGCGCCGAGGCGGACGTCGACGTCGAAATTGAAGCCGGTGCCGAAGATATCGTTGCCGAGCAGGCCGTATTCACGGGCCTGGCCGATCGCGACCTCGAGGCGGTGAACGGCGATGGGGTACTCAGCGCGGACGTAGATGTAACCCTTGCTTGCGCCGATCGCGTAACCGGCGATCGCCATAGCTTCGAGGACGGCGTGGGGGTCGCCCTCGAGGACGGAACGGTCCATGAACGCGCCGGGGTCGCCCTCGTCCGCGTTACATACGACGTACTTCTGGTCCGCAACGTTGCCGGCTGCGAACTGCCACTTCATGCCGGTGGGGAAGCCTGCGCCGCCGCGGCCGCGCAGACCGGATTTCTTCATAACGTCGATGACTTCCTGGGGAGTCATCTCGGTGAGGACCTTACCGAGGGCCTGATAGCCGTCCATCGCGATGTACTCTTCGATGTTCTCGGGGTCGATAACGCCGCAGTTGCGCAGAGCGACGCGGAGCTGGGTCTTGTAGAAGTTGGTCTCGCCGAGAGCGGGAACGTCCTCCATCTTGAGGCCCTCGGTCTCTTTGTAGACCAGGCGCTCTACGATACGGCCCTTGAGCAGATGCTCTTCGGCGATGTCCGTGACGTCCTCTACCTTAACGTGGCTGTAGAAGGTGCCCTCGGGGTAGACGATCATGACCGGGCCGAGTGCGCAGAGACCGAAGCAGCCGGTGCGGACGATCTTGATCTCATCGGTAAGGCCGAGCCTGTCGATTTCCTTCTGAAGCTTTTCGCCGATGGCCTGGCTGCCGCCGCTGGTACAACCGGTACCGCCGCAAATCAAAACGTGTGAGCGAATCATATTACTTTCTCTCCTCCATTATTTCTCCGCAGCGCCGATGGTATACTCAGCGATGGGGTTGCCGCCTACGAGATGCTTTTCAACGATTTCCCTAGCCTTCTCGGGAGTTACTTTGATGTAGGTGACGCGCTCCTTGTCGCCGTCGAAGACTTCGACGATGGGCTCGAAGCGGCACATGCCGATGCACCCGGTCTGGGTGACGGTGACCTTGTCGGTGAGGTTGCGCTTGGCAACTTCCTCTACGAGCGCGTTCAGGACCGGCCTTGCGCCTGCGGCGATACCGCAGGTCGCCATACCGACGGCAACACGGATGTTTGCCTGACCCTCGCGGAGGACGACCTTGTTCTGCATCCTCTCACGGATCTTTGCGAGTTCTTCCAATGATTTCATACGGCTTGTTTCCTTTCGGTTTAGTTATTTTGAATTTTAAATTTATTTTTCAGAACGCTTACGGCGTTATTTGCCCGCTTCCGCGTACTGTTCTTCCAGTGAATCCCTGACCCAAAGCAGCACCATCGGATCGTTCAGGGGCACGTCGTCGCCGAGAATGACGCGCATATCCCGCGTATCGACGCAGATGACGGTCTCATTCTCCGTCCCGGTCTCCCCCGCCTTTTCGCCTTTGACAATGCGGTGGGTGAAAACGTAGTCGACGTCCGGGAAGCCCTGCAGAAGGGTGCAGACGGTGGAGACGATGTCCCCGAGCGGAGTGAAATCCAGGTGGTCCTTGCGGAAGGACGCCGTGATCTCCGTGCCGCAGTTCTCCGGATCGACGCTGCGCTGCGTGGAGCGGAGCGTGATCCCGCCACCGGTCTGTTCGGCAGCGAGCTTCAGAAGCGGGATGCCCATGCCGACCTTGCGGGTCGTTCTGGTGGTCGAAAACGGATCTGCAACGGAAGCAAGAAATTCCGGGCTCATTCCGTATCCGTTGTCCTTGATGGACAGTTTAAGCGTTGTATCGGTCTCGTCCAGAGTGATCTCCACAAGATCCGCCTCGGCGGTGATTGAATTCTGGGCGATATCGAGAATATTGAGGGAAAGCTCTTTCATTGCCGGCTCCTTTGCCCGTCGGCTCTCACTGCTTCCATTCGCCTTCCGCGGCGCGGAGGGTTCTGAAGAACGCCGCGCGGATCGCGTCCGCGCCGTCCTCCTTCGAAGCGTCGAGATGGAGAAAATTTTCCGCCTGGTTCAGTTCCCATAATCTGTGCGCGTCGGAGGAAACAACGAGCTTTCGCCCTTCGGTGAGAGCAAGGTTCTTCCTCTCCCGGAGCTCCGCGAGGCCGAAGACCGGCTTTTCGGGGAAGGTTCCGAGAACTGCGAGCAGGCCGTTCGATTCCCGGTCGATATGCGCCGGGTAGCAAAGGCCGCCGAAGCTGCGCACGAGCGCGGCCGCTTCTTCAATAGGAAGTGTTGTCGCCGCGGGCAGAAACCAGGGGTCCTCGCCCGTTACGGTATCCCCGGGACCCATGATGGGCTGGTTTCCGAAGATATCCACGCGGTTTTTGATCGGCATCCGGTACTGCTGCAGCTCCGAATCGAAACGGATGGCCGTTTCAAGGGTTTCGAAGAGGCAGACCATATGGATCTCTTCCGCCGTGGTAAGTTCCATCCCCGCAACGGGGACGATGCCGTATTCCGCACAGGCTTCAAAAAAGGCGGGACAGTTTTTGCAGGAATTATGGTCGGTCAGTGCAACGATCTTCAGGCCGTTCAGGTACGCCATGCCGGCAATGTTGCATGGAGTCATGTCGTCATCCCCGCAGGGGGAAAGACAGGAGTGAACGTGAAGGTCGTAGCTGAACGGTTCCATAGATCAGAGCTCTCCGAAGATTTTTCCGCACAGCGCAAAGGTCGGTTCCGGAGAGGAGAAGAGGTTGATCCCCCGCATCTCCGCCGCGGCGATCAGATCGTCGCCCGGAACAACGCCCTCCGCCAGAATGACGCAGGCCACATCGGTGAGCTGGGCGACGGCGATAACGTTGATGTTGCTCATGATCGTTACCCACGCGTCTCCGCTCGTGGCTCTGCCCATGACCCAGCTGAGCAGGTCGCCGGCATAACCGCCGGTCACTTCCCTTTCGCCGTCCTCAACATAGTAAGGAGTGAGCTCGAGTTTTTCTTTGAGTTGGTCTACGGTGATCGCCATAGAGACCTCCTATAGGTTGGTTCCCGTTTAAAGCGGGAAATTTTGCCGTCTTCGCTGTCAGCTTTCGCCGTTCTGCTTCGCGAGCAGCGTCTTCAGCCTTTCGCGCATCAGCACGACGCAGTCGTCGATCGTCGCTTCGCCGCGGACGACATCCTCCGCAAAGCAACGGCAGGTCGGCGCTCCGCAGGAACCGCAGTCGATCTGGGGAAGGGTCGAATAGATGTTTTCGATCTCCATCATCCTGCGGATCGATTCCATGCGGCTCATCGTGACCGTCGGCGGGGTGTAGGCGAAAGGCCTTGCGTCGATCAGCTCGTCCGGAACGAATGTATCCGGCTCCTCGCCGCTCGTATGCGGGATCCTGTTCATCGAAACGGGCAGATACCTTCTCAGGCTCTGCAGGCGCACACGGGCGATGTAGGGGTTCTCGACCGTCATCGCGCCGCCGACGCAGCCGCCGGGGCAGGCGTTCAGCTCAACGAAAGTCACGTCGCCGAGCTGGCCGGTCTCGATCTTGTCGAGGACCTGGATAACGTTTTCGATCCCGTCCGCCGCAAGATAGCCCTCGTTGAAAAGGGCGGAGGCTTCGCCGCCGGATGAAGGCCAGCTGAGGCCGATCATGCCGGTTTCGGAGGAAGCCTGCGGGGCCATGCCGCGCTTCATCGCGCCGATGAGCTTGAAATACACCTCGCTCATCGAAACGACGTTGTCGACATAGACCTCCTGATCCTCCATGGTGCTCTTCGCCCAGCTGACTTTCGCGGGGCAGGGAGAGATAAAGACCGTTTTGATATCCTCCGGTTTGAGCTCGGGGTGCTTTTCGAGCGCCCTGCGCCGCGCATATTTGCCGGCGATCTCCATCGGAGCGATGATCGGGATCAGGTGCTTGATGAGCGTCGGGAACCTGAGTTTGATAAGGCGGACAACAACTGGACAGGCGGAGCTGATGACCGGGAGCGGGATATCCTTGCGGGCCATGTAGCGCCGCGTGTATTCCGTCACGATCTCCGCGCCCTTCGCGACCTCGTAAACATCGTTGAAGCCGATATCGAGAAGGCCCTGGATGACGTAATCCGCGTCGGTCAGCTTCGTGAACTGGCCGAAGAGCGAAGGCGCGGGCAGCGCGATCAGGTATTTGCTCCGATCGAGGTCGTCCAGCTTGTCGTAGACGGCGCGTTTTGCCTTCTGTTCGCATACGCGGATGCATTCGCCGCAGTCGATGCAGTGCATCGGATTGATGACGGCGTGCCCGTCGCGGATGCGTATCGCTTCCGTCGGGCAGCGTTTCAGGCAGGCGGTGCAGCCCTTGCATTTCTCCCTTTCGAGAAACACAGAATGATTGTATTCCGCCATGAAGCCGCAGCCTCCTTCCTGTTGGTTGATTCGGCTTTTCAGCCGACTTTGAATTTAAGCTCGATCGTGGTGCCCTTACCGACGACCGAATCGATGTTCATTTCATCGGAGTAGTTTTTCATGTTGGGAAGGCCCATGCCTGCGCCGAATCCGAGAGCGCGGATATTATCCGGCGCTGTGGAGTAGCCCTCCTGCATCGCGGCCGCAACGTCCTTGATGCCGGGGCCGGTATCCGCGAGCACGATGCGGACCTGATCCTCGCCGACGTACATATCGGCAACGCCGCCGTTGGCGTGGATGACCATGTTGATCTCGCCCTCGTACATCGCGATCGCGACGCGGCGCGTGAGCTCCGGCGAAAAGCCGAGCTGACGCATCAGCTTTTTCACCTTTACGGACGCTTCGCCCGCGGAGGTGAAGTCGTTTCCGTCAACATCGAAATGGAAATTCAGTTCTTCGTTCGCTGCCATTCGATCACCTTCCGAGCCCGGCCTCATAAAGCCTGCCGCAGGCTTCGAACATCGAATACTTCGTGCTCATCATGACGATGCCGCTGTTTTCCGCGAACAGCTGCATTTCCTCCGAAGGCATCTTGCCGCGGACGAACACGATGCAGTTCATGTCCATCATCATCGCGGTGCGGATGACCTGGGGATTCATAAGACCCGTCAGAAGAAGGCCCTGATGCTTCACGAACGCGAGCACGTCGCTCATCATATCGCTTCCGCAGGCGGAGCAGACCTCTCCGTCGAGAAAATCGCTGCAGGTCAGCACTTCTGCTTCGAGTATTCCGGCAACCTGGCTGATTTCCATTTTATACCTCCGAAATGAGCGGTTATCAGTACTTTGCGAGGATGTCGCGAACGATGTTGGGGGTCATGCGGCCGTGAACGTCGTCGTCGATCATGATGACGGGAGCGAGACCGCAGCAGCCGAGGCAGCGGGTCGGTTCGAGGGTGAACTTTCCGTCGGGAGTGGTGTGACCGGGCTCGACTTCAAGAACCCTGGCAAGCTCATCGAGAACCTTCTGTGCGCCTTTGACATAGCAGGCGGTGCCGAGACATACGCGAACGAGATGCTCGCCGCGGGGTTCAAGATTGAACATTGAATAGAAGGTAGATACGCCGTAGATCTCCTCGAGGGAACGGCCGAGACCTTCCGCGACCATGGTCTGCACCTCGATGGGCAGGTAGCCGTAGATGTTCTGGGCGGCCTGAAGAACGGGCATCGTCGCACCTTCCTTACCCTTCCACTGGGCAATGACTGCCTGGAGCTGGGCTTCCTGTTCGGGTGTGCCCTTGAAGGGGATGGTCGTTGTTTGTTTAGCCATGCTAATCCTCCTTGTTCCGCATAAGCGGGAATGTAGAATAATTGACTTTGTCGGCGAAAAAAGGCGCTTTTGGGCGCACTAATCCCACCATACGCAGATTATAACACATAATTTCCGCAATATCTACCTTCAAAGCATATGCCGGCATAGTATATTTAAAGAAAAAAGCGCCGCGAGGGCGCTCAAAAATGCAGTTAATCCATACTGTTTTGCTTGGAGATCCGACCGTTTTTCAGCGGAGCGGAAGGCTTTTGTTTCCGTTTATTCAACATTTTTCTTCCGTTTCCGGCAAACGCCTCCGAGCTTTGCGAAAACAGCTGCGCCGGCGGCGATCAGCGCGTCCGGAAAATCATAGCAGGCCGTATGCAGCGGCGCATGCTCCTCCCCGCAGCCGAGATAGAAAAGCGCTCCGGCTGTGAGCTTCGTATAGCGGCCGAAATCCTCCGAGCTGCGGAAGGGCTCGTTCCATTCCGCGGGCGGAAGGCCGAGCGCGGCAGCCGCGGCGCGGACCTTTTCGGCGGAAGCGGCGTCGTTGCGCGTTTCCGGGAAGGGCTCGACTCTTTCCACGCTCACCGCAAGCGAGTTTTCCGCAGCAAGGGCTTCCGCCTCGTCTCCGAGAAGTTTTTCAAGCAGATCCATGCGTTTTTCGTTTTCGGCGCGGATCGTCAGCGAAAGGCGGCCGAAGCCTGCGGATGTTCCGAACGCCTCCCCCGTCCCGTCCGTGCGGCTGCCCGAGGAAGCGCCGACGACGGTGCACATCACGATGCCGTCCGCGCTCATCACGGCGCCGGGCACAATCTCCCGGACCGATCCTCCCGCTGCCTCGCGCACGGCCGAGGGGATATCCGAGATCAGTTTCGCGATCGCGAAGGATGGATTGCAGCCGTTCTCCGGCTGTGAGGCATGGGAATTTTTCCCGATGAAGCGAAAAACAAGCCCTGTCGAAGCGCAGGCGGCGCAGCCCGTATGCACGGCGACGGAGCCGAGCGGGAAGCCGGGCATATTGTGATAGCCGAAGATCTCGCCGATGTTCTCATCCGCGATAAGGCTTTCGCATTCCGCGGCGCCCTCGCCCGTTTCCTCCGCGGGCTGGAAAAGGAAGAAAAGATCGTTTTCGCAGCCGCAGCGATCGGCCGTCAGCGCAAAGGCGCAGAGGGTCGCCATGTGGCCGTCATGCCCGCATTTATGCGAAACGCCGCGTGTCTTCGAGGCGTACGTAAGAGCCGTCCCTTCGTCGATCGGAAGAGCGTCCGTATCCGCGCGGAAGGCGATGCGTTTTTTCCCGTCGGAGGCGTTTTTCGAACGGTATGCCGCATAAAACCAACTGCCCCTGTCGATCAGCTCAAGCGATGTGTTTTCTTCGAGAAAAGTCATCAGCCTGCGCTTCGTGTTCGCCTCGCGTCCGGAAAGCTCCGCCATCGAATGCAGCTCATGCCGAAGCTCCGTCGCCTTTTCGAGAATATCCGCGTCGATCAGCCCGTACAGATCCATTTTCCGCACCTTCCTCCGGCGTTTCCCGCCGTTTTTCTTCACCGGTCCATTATACTCCCGCGGCGGCTCCCTGTAAAGATTGCCGAGTTTTATCATGCAGATTGAAACGGAGCGCATATTGTGTTATAATACATACTGGATTGATATCAGCATGCCTGCTTTTCATCCGGCGATGCGCGTCATTCCCGCAAAAACGCAATAATATCCAGGAGGTTCAGATATGAAAAGACTGATCTCGATGCTGACTGCTATCGCAGTTTTGATCCTCTCCGCCGTCTTCGTTCTGCCCGCCGCGGCAGCTTCCGAATACGGCACGGCAAACTTCACCCTGAGCGACGTCGACAACGTAAATCCCGGCGAATCGTTCACCGTAACGCTGCATATTTCCGGCGATTATCAGGCGCACGGGATGAACCTTTCCCTTGAATACGACCCGACCTGCATGGTTCTCGAAAGCTGTGAATACGGCGATTACATGGCTGCGATCACCGCCGCCGGCAACCTCGTGACGGTCGACAACTCCACCCTTTCCAATTCCGGAATGATCAAGATCGGCATCATGTGCCCCATCAACGCCGCAACGGGCGAGGGCGACATGCTGATCATGCATTTCCATGTTAAGGAAGGCGTTGAGGTCAATCAGCAGGTCATCATGATCGTTACCGAGCTGATCTATCTGCCGCTCGGCTCCATTACGAGCGACGACGTCGCTTTCACGACCGACAACGCGATTATCACTCTCGCGAACGGTTCCGCGCCGGACGACGGTTATAACGAGGGCGGCAGCGGCGTCGGCAGCAACACCTCCGAATCGCCGAACTACCCCACCCGCGACCCCAACGACCCGGACGCCCAGACCACTCCGCAGCCCGTTGAGACTTCTCCCCTTCCGACGGCAAGCACCTCCGCGAGCCCGTCAACGCGCGAACCGATCGGCACCCCCGCCCCGATGAATACGCCCGAAAACACCGACCCCGCGGACGAAGAGCAGACCGGTACCCCCGAATCGGCGCAGCCCGGCGGTAAGACCGATCCCGGCAGCGTTTCGACGCAGATCCCCGAACAGGAGGGCGAAAAGACCGAGGACGAAGGAACGAAGAAGACCGTTCTCATCTGCGTCGCCGGCGCGCTCGTGCTCGCCGCGGCCGCAGCAGTCACCACCGTTGTTGTAAGCAAAAAGAAAAAGCACTGAGCCCGACCGGTGAAAACCGTGCCCGGTGAAATTCTCCGCAGGGGATGCGCGGCTTATTCCCGCTCCCCTGCCGTTTAACGCCTTGTTTTCGAAAGGAGGCCGATCAACATCATGAAGCGAACAAGCGAAACCCGAAGCGGCTCCGCCTCCCGCGCGGTCCGGATCCTTTCCCTGATACTCATCCTCGCGCTTGCCCTGCTCCCCGCTTCGGCGGCTCTTGCCGAAAGCGCGGAACGCATCCCCGCGCCCTCCGTAAGAGCGCTTGATGAAAACGACGCCGTCGGAATGAACATCGCTTCGTTCTCAACGCACGACGTTTTCGGAAACCATGTCACTGGCAGCGTGCTGAGCTCGCAGCAGATCACCGTGCTGCATTATTTCGCAACATGGAGCCCGGAGTGTATCGAAGAGATGGACTATATGCAGACGCTTTGCGACAGCTTCGCCCCGGACGAGGTCGCAGTTTACGGCCTTCTCTTCGAGGACGCGACGAGCACCCCCGCCGCCTGCGTCGAGCTGATGCAGAACTCCGGCTTCACCTATAACGCGCTCCGTCTCGACGGCGTGCTTTCGAGCCTTGTGAACCAATACGCGATGATCCCGCAGACCTTCCTCGTCGATTCGAGCGGGACCGTGATCGAGCATTACGCCGGCTGCCTCGGCAGCTATGCGCAGCTCGAGAGCATGGTCTCGAACCAGCTCGGGCATCCCGGCGAATACTGCATGATCACCTTCATTGACGGACTGACGAACGAAGTCATCGCGAACGTTGCCGTGGCGCACGGCGGAAGCACCGTCCCGCCCGCTCCTCCCGAGCATCCGGGCTATGTTTTCTCCGGCTGGGAAGGCAATTACCAGAACGTTACCGAAAACACGACCGTCATCGCGATCTATGTTATCGACCCGAATTACTATGAGCAGGGCGATGTGGACATGGACCACAGCGTTACGATCACCGACGCGCTGCTCGTTCTCCGTTATTCGCTCGGCCTGTTCATTTCGGAAGGCGTTGAGCTTTACGGCGACATGGACGGCAACGGCACCGTCAACGTTACCGACGCGCTGCTCGTTCTGCGCACGGCGATCGGCGTTTTCTGAAGGACCTGATTATCAACTGATGTTTATTATCGTCGGGCTCGGCAATCCGGGCAGAGAATATGAAAAGACCCGCCATAACGTCGGCTATATGGCGGCGGACGCGCTTGCGAAAAAAATCGGCGTCACCGCCTTTAAAAAGGCTTTTCGCTCCGCCGTCGGCGAAGGCCGCATCGGCGCGGAGAAGGCCGTCATCGCCAAGCCCGAAACCTATATGAACAATTCCGGCTTTGCCGTCGTCGACCTTTTGAACTGGTATAAGCCGGAGCACGACCGCCTTATCGTGATCCTCGACGACATCGATCTGCCCTGCGGCGCGCTCCGCATCCGCGCGAACGGCTCCGCCGGAACGCATAACGGCATGCGCTCGATCGTCGAACAGCTCGGCTTCGAGGATTTCCCGCGCATCCGCATCGGCATCGGCAAACCCGCGCACGGTCTCGTCGACCATGTGCTCGGCGTTCCCTCCGAGGAGGACGCGAAGCTTATCGCGGACGCCGTTCAGCATGCGGCCGAAGCGGCTGAGCTCATCGTCCGCGGAAAATTCGATGAGGCGCAGACGAAATTCAATTACAAGCCGCCGAAAAAACAGAAGGCTGAAAAGCATTCGGATCAGCCCCCGGCAAGGGCGGCGATGCCCGCCCTGCGCGAAGGCAGGGAGCAATTCTGGCAGAACACAGACCTCCCCTCCGCGCAGCAGGCGCTTTCGAAGCTGCCCTGGACCCTTCGGGATGTTGAAGAAGCCGCGGCGAGGCTTTCGCGCTTCGCTCCGCTGATCGAAAAACTCTTCCCCGAAACGGCCGGAAGGCACGGCATCATCGAATCGGAGCTCATTCCCGCCGAAAAGTTCGCTTCCGCCGTCGCTGCGGCGACCGGAAGGCGCGAAAAGCTCTTCATCAAGCTCGATTCCGAACTCCCGATCGCGGGCTCCGTCAAGGCGCGCGGCGGCATCTACGAGGTTTTGAAGCATGCCGAAACGCTCGCCCTCGAAAACGGGCTGATCACGCCGGACGAGGATTACAGTAAGCTCCTCTCCTTCCGCGATTTCTTCCAAAAATACACTATACAGGTCGGTTCTACCGGCAATCTCGGCCTCAGCATCGGCATTTCCGGCACGGCGCTCGGTTTCCGCACCGTCGTGCACATGAGCGCGGACGCGAAAAAATGGAAAAAGGATCTGCTTCGCGAAAAAGGCGCCGAGGTCATCGAATACGATTCCGATTATTCCGAGGCCGTGAAGGAAGGCCGCGAGCTTTCCCTGAAGGACCCGAACAGCTATTTCATCGACGACGAGAACTCGCTCGACCTTTTCATGGGCTATGCCGTCGCCGCTCTCCGCCTCAAGAACCAGCTTGCGGAGAAGAAGATCGAAGTCAGCGCGGATCATCCGCTCTGCGTCTACCTCCCCTGCGGGGTCGGAGGCGCGCCGGGCGGCATCACCTTCGGGCTGAAGCTCATCTTCGGCTCCGACGCGCACTGCTATTTTGTCGAACCCGTCAAAGCGCCGTGCATGCTCGCCGCCTTCGCCTGCGGCAAATGCATCCATATCGAAAAGCTCGGCCTTGACGGAAAAACCGACGCGGACGGACTTGCCGTCGGCGCAGCGTCCCGTCTTGTTTACCGCGCGATGGAGCGTCTGATGGACGGCGAATTCACCGTCGACGACGAAAAGCTCGCGCCGATGGTGCGCCTTGTTTACAACACCGAGGGCCGTTTCATAGAGCCCTCCGCCGCGGCTTCGGCGGCGGCATACATAGCTCATCTCCGCGAAGGCGCTCCCGAAAACGCCGTGCATATCCTTTGGGCAACGGGCGGCGGCCTTGTTCCCGAAGCGGAGAGGAGCAAATATCTTTATTGACGAATACACGCGCCGGGCGTTTCCGGCGATCCAATAACCCAACGGAGGAACCCCTATGTCCAAGTATTTCGGCACGGACGGTTTTCGCGGAGACGCGAACGTCAAACTGAACGTTGAACACGCATACAAGATCGGCCGCTTCCTCGGCTACTACTACGGCAAAGAGCACCGCCCGAGCGTCGTTATCGGCAAGGATACGCGCCGCAGCGGCTATATGTTCGAATGCGCTCTGACTGCGGGCTTCACGGCGAGCGGCGCGGACGTCTACCTCATGCACGTCACGACCACGCCGAGCGTCAGCTACATCACCCGCATGGACGATTTCGACTGCGGCATCATGATCAGCGCGAGCCACAATCCCTATCATGACAACGGCATCAAGCTTTTGAACACCAACGGTGAAAAGATGGAGCAGTACGTTATCGACGAGGTCGAAAAATATCTCGACGGCTACGGTCCGGAGATCCCCTTCGCGACCGGCGACGCGATCGGCAGGGCCATCGACTGGTCCGCCGGCCGCAACCGCTACATCGGCTATCTCATCAGCCTCGCGACGCATTCCTATAAGGGCGTGCGCATCGGCCTCGACTGCGCTAACGGCAGCACATGGATGATGGCGAAGAACATTTTCGAGACCCTCGGCGCCGAAGTCAGCGTTACTGGCAACACCCCGAACGGTCTTAACATCAACGACGGCGTCGGCTCCACCCATATCGAGAATCTCCGCCGCCTCGTTCTCGGCAGCAAGCTCGACATCGGCTTCGCCTTCGACGGCGACGCGGACCGCTGCATCGCGGTGGACGAAGAAGGCCGTATCATCGACGGCGACCTTATCCTCTACATCTACGGAAAGTACATGAAGGACCGCGATAAGCTCGCAAACAACACAGTCGTAACGACCGTTATGAGCAATTTCGGCCTGTACAAGGCCTTCGACCGCGTCGGCATCAACTATGAAAAGACCGACGTCGGCGACAAATACGTCTATGAGTGCATGCGCAAGAACGGTCATCTTCTCGGCGGCGAGCAGAGCGGCCACATCATCTTCAGCAAGTACGCTGCGACCGGCGACGGCCTTCTGACAGCGATCAAGCTGATGCAGGCGATGCTCGCGCAGAAACAGCCCCTCTCCGTTCTCGCGGCGCCCGTGAAGATCTATCCCCAGCTTCTCAAGAATGTCCGCGTCGGGGATAAGAACGCCGTTCTCGCGAACGAAGCCGTTCTCGAAGCCGCAAAGGAAGCCGAGGATATGCTCGCCGGAAACGGCCGCATCCTTCTCCGCAAGAGCGGCACCGAGCCCGTTATCCGCGTTATGGCGGAAGCGCCGACGGATGACGAATGCCGCAAGGCCGTCGAGCACATCATCGCGGCGATAAAGAACGAAGGCCTCGCCCTCTGAGTTTTACAATAAGCCGAAAGGAGAAACGAAATGTTTACGAAGCAGGAGCTTCTTGAAATGGATATCGAGATCCCTAACCTTTTCAACCTTCAATACACCCGCGCCGCCGCGCTTTTTGAGGGGCTGAAATACCCCTGGGAGGCCCTTCCCGGCATCGGCGAAACGATCCTCAAGATCGGCGCGTCGCTTCCCGAAGACGAATTCGACCATCCCGCGGAGGACGTCTGGATCGCGAAGGATGCGAAGGTCTGGCCGACTGCTTGGATCACCGGGCCCTGCATCATCGACCACGGGACCGAGGTGCGGCACTGCGCCTTCATCCGCGGCAACGCCCTTGTCGGCAAAAACTGCGTTGTCGGCAACTCTGTCGAGCTCAAGAACGTCATCCTTTTCGATAATGTTCAGACCCCGCATTACAACTACGTCGGCGATTCGATCCTCGGCTACCGCGCGCATATGGGCGCCGGCAGCATCACGAGCAACGTCAAGAGCGACAGGTTCCCCGTTATCGTCCATATCGGCGAAAGGGATATCGAGACCGGTATGAAGAAATTCGGCGCGATGATCGGCGACCAGGCGGAGATCGGCTGCAACACCGTTCTCAACCCCGGCTCGATCGTCGGCCGCGCGAGCACGGTCTACCCCGTCTCCTGCGTGCGCGGAACGGTCCCCGCCTACGCGATCTACAAGGAAGCGGACAATATCGCGTATAAAATGAAATAAGCGCCGTCCGCGCTGCCTGAAAAGGAAATCCGAATACAGCAAAAGCCCCGGGACTTCAGCGGTTCCGGGGCTTTTTAAGCTGTTTCAATTATGCACTTCGCCGTCGTCCATTGTCGGCGTATTGTGAAGATTCTGCGCGGGATGAACAACGGGAGGTCTGGCTCCGCCTCCGACGACTTCGGAAGTGAAGACGCCGGCCTTGCGGCGGGATTCCTCTACCTTCTGCATGATGAGGTCCTTGACCTTGCGCGCGTTCTTGATATGGACAAGATGCGCCTCGTTGAGCGA
>JAEEYN010000052.1 GCA_016288175.1 Bacillota bacterium
ATAAAAATCCACGCAGTTGCTTCCAACCGCAGCAAGTTTCATGTTCTCACCTCTCAAAGCAGCAGACGTATCTTGCTTAGTATCTTATCCGATTATTGTGAAAAAATCAACTCGATTTTTTATCAGATGCAGCTGTCGGTTAACGGGACCTGATCGAGATTCGTCATTTGCTGCTGTTTCCTTCCATGTTATCAACATACTCCTTCAGCAGGATCTCATGCCGGAACGATCTCTGACGGACGCACATAGATAACTCTCTGGTATTGAATAGTTTTTTTATCCCCAAGGTCGCCAAGAGATCGTTCTCCCAACGGACCATGGTGATATAATTATCATTTTGTTACGCACGTTATGCATCTGCAACAATATGTTGTGGTTATCCAAGAACTGCATGCACATTAACTCAAAATCATACTTGACAAACTTAGCAGTATGGGTGTATAATGTTAAGTGAGAGATATGGAGGCACACCACATGGCAGTTTTTAATGAAAGGTTGGCAGCCTTGATGAAACGATCCGGGCTGTCGCAAAAGGAACTTGCGGTCAAGATCAACGTGACCGAATCCGCGATCTCCTATTATTTGAAGGGCGCAAGAGTTCCGCGCAGCGATGTGCTGACACGCATGGCAAAAGAACTCGGTACGACTACCGACTATCTGCTCGGCACCTCGGATACCGAGGAAAAAGCCGATAATAGGGAGCTGCTTTATCTGCAGAGAAATCTCGGTAAGCTCGACCCCGAAAGGCTAAAGAAGGCGGAAGCTGTACTTAAGGCGGTTTTTGACGATATTTTCGAAGATGACGAGGAGTGAAATGAGCGAAGAAAGGAAAATGACTATCATTACTCCATATCTTGGATTTGGATGCATCAACTTCAATATGACCTATGAAGAGGTCTGCCGTCTTCTTAAAGACGACGGAGTTGACTATACCAACGAACACTGGCCGAACAAAGGCTGCACCCCTGAAGTCGCATGGGATGTCATCCGTATTGGCAAAGATATAAGTATCTTCTTTGCAAGGCATAGAATGTTCAAGATTTACTTCGAGAACGATTTCTCCGAAAAGCTCTCCAACGGAGTACGCCTTGGCATGAGTATTACTGAGGCAGAGGCAATTGACCCTTCCATCGAATACGATGATTGGAATGAAGTTTATACTTCAAAACAAGGCTACTGGCTTGAGGATGATGTTGAAAGCGGACAAATCATCTCGATCTCAATCTTCATTAAAGAGGTTGAAAATGATGATACATTCTTCAGCTATGAGTGGTGTAAAACTGACTAAATGCATTCCATAACATGAACGTTCCATAAAACCCTTCACAAGCAACACAAGCAATTTAACGGGCATATGCTGAACAACGGCATGTGCCCGTTAAGCTTGGTAATCACTGCTTTAGAAGGAACTCCTTCAGCAGGATCTCATGCCGAAATGATTTCTGACGGACGCACATAGCGTCTGCGGACATGAGATAGTCGACGAGGCAGATCTTCGGGATCAGGTATTTGCCCGAAACAAGGAACGCTTTGACGCGACCGGTCACGCACCATTTGACGATGGCCGACTGGGAATAGCCGAGCATGCGGGCAGTGGTCGTGACGTTTATCAGGTCGTCGCATTCTTCAAGGTATGATTCGAAGTAGCTTCGAAGCTGAGCCCGCTGCCCGTCATCCATATGGATAAACAGTTCGCGGTGCTCATACCCTTCCCTGCAGTGAGCTTTACCGCCGGGTCTGTTTCCGGTCGGGATATCATAACGATGAGAATCGATCTCGCGGAGCTTTAAGTATTCGATCACGTCCACGGTTTTAATGGTGTACCTTCTTGTCTTCTTTCCCGAGTCGTGACACGGTACGAGGCCGCTTTGCAGGAGCCAACGCGCAGTGCTTTTGCCGATGTGCGCGAGCCTGTAAAACTGCTCCTTGGTGATGGTTTCGGGAAGATCCCTGCTAATCGTTTCAATGTACTTTTCGAGTTCGGTCATGCTGACACCGCCTTTCGTTTTTCGACTGACGGCGGGGTCGTCGCATGAGGCTCGGATGAGAGAATTCGGGCCCGTTCTCTCCTCAATTCTCTCCTGAATTCTCTCCTAATTCTCTCCTAAATGCATTTTTCTCTCCTAAAACGGCTCAAATGTTCGATTTATTCGAATTCCCCGTAGTTGCCGGGAAAATTGAAGCAGGCTGCTCAAAATCCTCCATTTTCCCAGTAAAACATTGAGTTTTTATCTTCCCTGTTTCGGCGTTGGTTTCCGCTGTTTTCCGACAAAATCCGAATAGATTCAATGTCTCGAAATCAGGTGTAGGGCAACCTACCGTGGGTTCGAATCCCACCCGCTCCGCCAAAAATTAAGAGGGTGCATTTACACCCTCTTTATTACTGTTTGATGTATTGGGATTCGAAGCTGCGTTAAGGAAAAGCGCCTTTGACGCGTTTCCGGCGGCCGGCTTTTTCGCCGCAGAGCGAGAAGGCGGCTGTTTTGCCGACTTCGATACTCGATGCGCGAAAAAGGAATCCCACCCGCTCCGCCAAATAAAAAAAAGAGAACTTCCCCGCTTTTTTCTTATTTTACTTTTCAAACAGCTTCAGCAGTTTCATCTTCTTTTTGCCGGCACTGCCTGTGTATGGATGCTCTCTCAGCGGCAGGTTGAAGCGCTTTTTGCCGAAAAGCACGGTCTGCGGATGAGTAAATTCCCTGAAGCCCCATTCGCCGTGGTAAGCACCCATACCGGAATGGCCGGTCCCGTTGAAGGGAACGCCTTTTACCATCATATGGATGCAGACTTCGTTGACGCAGCCGCCGCCGAACTGCAGCGAAGACATTACGCGCTTTGCCCACTTTATATCGGAAGTGAAGATATACATCGAGAGCGGGTGTTCGCGTTCTGCGATGATCTCGAGAATCTTTCCGACTTCGGCGTCCTTAAACGGAACAACCGGAAGAAGCGGACAGAACAGCTCGTGTTTGACTATCTCTTCATCGGCAGATACCGGATAGATGATCGTCGGCGCGAAGCGTACGGCCTCGCGATCTCCCGTTCCTCCGAATATCACGCGATCCCCGTATTCCGAGCTCAGGCGTTCGCATTTATCGAAGACTGCCGGCGTGATGAGCTTCGGGTACTCCGGATTTTCCTCTGGTTTTTCACCGATCTGGCGAATGAATTCTTTTTT
Source organism: Bacillota bacterium (assembly GCA_016288175.1). Lineage (GTDB taxonomy): Bacteria > Bacillota > Clostridia > Christensenellales > CAG-138 > PeH17. The sequence continues at coordinate 3,179 of JAEEYN010000052.1, forward strand.
CAGTTCCACCAAAAAGGCATCGGCAACATCATCGGCTACGGCGATCTGGTTGATGTTGATGCAGATCTGGCCCGCATTGCAGAGCTTAAAGAACGCGATCTTGCGTGCGGCGTCATGAAGGTCCGCATCCTTTCGGACGATACACCAGTTGCCTGTTTCACCGCCGAGCTCCAGAGCGACCGAAGTCAGGTTATGCGACGCTTTTTCGAGCACATGCTTTGCAACGGCCGGCGACCCGGTATAAAATATCTTATCGAATCGTTCTTCCAGGCACATGTCCGCAACATCGTGACCGCCGTCGACAACGGTCACGAACTCCTCCGGGAATGTTTCGGCAACGAGTTTTTTAAGCGCGCGTGTGCTTGCCGCGGATTTTGAGCTCGTTTTCAGAACGGCCGTATTGCCGCCGCATATGCTTGCCGCAAGCACGCCGAGCGTGAGCAGTATCGGGAAATTGAAGGGGCTTATGATCAGCGAAACGCCATACGGCATTTTATAGACTTTTGTGCGCATGCTCGGGAAGCACATCAGACCGCTGAAATGGTTTTCCGGCTTTGCCCAGCGCTTGAGACCTTTGAGGATCTCATTGACTTCGACGATTATCGGCCCGAGGTCGCAGAGGTAAGCTTCCGTATTACTCCTTCCGAGGTCCTCATGCAGCGCTTCTTCAAGCATCTGGCGGTTATCGATGACAGCCTGCTTGAGCCTCTTAAGCTGTTCAACGCGCCATTTCACATCGAGCGTTTTTCCGCTTTTAAAGAAGCTGCGCTGCTTAAGAACGATTTCATGCACGCTTTGCTGTGTATAAGGCATTTCAGTACCCCCTTCTGATCTGGTCCAGCATTATTCTTATCTCGCTGTCGCGGAATGTCCGAGAAGGCGAATAATTGATCGAGTCGGCGTCGATCATGCTCACAAGTTTATCGTAGTCGCTTTCCTGAAGCTGCGCGCAGCCTTTTTCGAGGCCGCAAAGCTCAAGAAGCGCTTTCAGCGCCGCAAGCATTTTATCCGCAGCGTTTTCTTTCGGTTCTTCCGCTTCGGAAAGACCGCAGTGCACGGCAAGTGCCGCAAGCTCATCATAGCGGATATTCTCCTGCGCACCGACGACCGGTATCAGGCACCACGCGATCGCTTTGCCGTGCGGGATATGGTAGAGCGCGCCAATCGAATGCGCAAACGCATGCACATAACCCGCAAGCTGTGTGTTTATCGCGTTGCCGCCGTAATGCGCCGCAAGCAGGGTTGCCTGCCGCGCTTCGATGTTTTTGGGGTCTTCAAGCAGTTTCGGCAGATTTTCGAGGATCAGCCGCACGCATTCCCTGCTCTTTCGGATATCCTCATCCGATGACTTTATATCCGCAAGGAGGCCTTCGAGTCCGTGGCTCAGCGCGTCGACAGCGCACCATGTAGTTACGCTCTGCGGTGCGCCGATCAGCAGTTCGCTGTCGAGTATCACGTACGGAACATCCATTCCGATCAGAACGGTGGAGCTCTTCGCTCCGTGCTTGTTTTTGAC
>JAEEYN010000053.1 GCA_016288175.1 Bacillota bacterium
ACGAAAAGCCCGTCGATATGATCTTCGATTGCACGAGCGTCAGCTATGCCTGCCATGTACGCGGCATGGATATTCGCCCGGGCGACACGATCAGGATCTGGCTTGAGGACGATCCGGACGCAATGAGCTATCTGTATCTGATCCCCGTTTTCGAGGTCGTTCATGCGGACGGCAGCAGCCGGACCTATTACGGAAGCAATAAGTCAACCGTTGACGGCACCGACAGGAAGCTCGGGTCCGACAGCGGATTCTGATTGTTTGAACTGAAAGGAAGACGGAAATGAAAAGGAAACTGATCGCTTTTATCCTTGCCGCTGCAATGCTTGCGGCAATGTTCTCTGCAGCCTGCTCGAAGCCCGAAGGCGGAGACCGGCAGGGCAATGCGACCGCCGCTCCCGAAACGACGGATGAACCTTCTCCCGGCGGCGACCCGACGCCCACTCCCGCGCCGGAAACGGAACCTCCCGAGACCGACGCGCCGGAAACGACCGATCCGACGGCGGAGCCGGTCCCCGTGACCGTTCCGACGCTGCTGCATCCGGTCATCCGCAGCAAATACGAAGGCACAGAGAAGAACGATGAATACATCGGCTTCACGAACGCCGGCGTAACGCTCGCGGGCGACGAAGCGGATGCCTACCCCGCGCTCGCCGCCGCGCTTGAGGAGCGCTTCACGGCCAACGACCGCGTCAATTCAAACGAGTTCTCGGAATTCGTGATGGGCTTCGACGGCGATACCACGCATAACGACGACGAGGACTATTTCGGCCATGCTCTGCACGTACAGGCCTACGTGCGCCGCGCCGACAGCGCCGCGTTCAGCGTGCTTTATTCGCACGATTATACCCGCGGCACCTATACGGATTATTACCGCTCCGCCGATAATTTCGATTCGGCGACAGGCCGGCGCCTTGCCGTTGCGGACGTCGTGACCGACCCTTCCGAGCTGCCGCGCATGATCAACGAACAGCTTGAATTAAGCAACGACAGCGGCTTCCCCCTCGAGAAGAGCTCCGGTTATTATGAGCCGTATTTCAACGATCCGAACTGCGGCGATTTCGCATGGACGCTCGACTATAACGGCATCACCTTCTTCTTCAATAAGGGCGCCTTCGGCGTTGAAAACGCTTACTGCTATTCCGTGTTCGTGCCCTTCGCGGCTTATCCGGAGCTTTTCAAAGCGGAATACACGACCGCGCCGGAAAGCTATGCGGTCGCGTTCCCGGCGAATCAGAACTGCGCCTTCGGCATCAACGGCAAAAACACGGAGGTTTTCGTTAAGGCTTCCGGCTATATGGAATGGACCTACACGATGCTCTTCGTTTCGCTCGATGAGGAATACTATTTCGACGATGCGGAGATGTTCGAAGTCGATCCGATTCTCGTTCATGCGAACGGCAGGGATTACCTCTATATTCAGACGTCCGGCATGGATGATTCAAGCATGATCTATGTTCTCGATATCTCGAACGGCCATGCGAAGGACTGCGGAAAATACCCTTACAGCTGGTACGGCTGGGAAGACTACGTCAGAGACGGCGATTACACGGCCGCTATGGAGCCGATCACCGATCCGGCGGCTTTCCGCCTCAGCCGCAGGACGGACCTTCTCAGCACCGTCGACGGCTATAAGGTCTTCGGCGTTGACGCAAACGGCGCACCCGTTTCCGAGGACGGTCTCTATTCCTTCGACCGGATCTTCACATTCACCATGCTGACCGATCTCGACGCAGTCCTTGTCGACGAAAACGGCGCGGAGCTCGGCAGCGTGACCCTTCATGAAGGCACGCATGTCGACTATGTCGCGACCGACGCGGAAGCCGTCGGCATCCTCCGCATCGAGGGCGGCAGGCTCGCGAAGATCACCGTCGAACACGTCGATTATCAGTACTGCATCGGCGGCACCCCGATCGGCGAGATCTTCGACGGCCTGATGTACGCCGGCTGATGCGCCGGACCAACGGAAAATTCGGAGAAAGAGGAAGAAATTGATGAAACTTAAACCGATCGCGCTGATCATTGCGGCCGCGATGCTCCTCGCCCTGCTCTCAACGGCCTGCTCAAAGCCGGCGGGCGGTCAGCAGAGCGAACTGACGGCGGCTCCGGGCGAAAACGGCGGCACTGAAGCTCCCGCAACCGACGAGCCCATTGAAAACACGAATGAACCGACCGACGCGCCGGAAACGACGGCAGCGCCCGAGCCCGGCGATGACCCGACGCCCGCTCCCGTGAGCGCCGTGCCTGTGATCATTCAGCCGCAGGTATATTCGGGCAGCTGCAGCCGCGATATGCAGAACGGGAACAAGGTGTTCTCCGCATATCAGTACGTGCTTATCGAGGACGAAGCGGCGGCGGAGTACCCGATGCTCGCGAGCGTGCTCCGGGCGAATTCCATGATGATCATGGATGAAGCCGGAATGCGCCTCGAGGAGCTTGCCGTGGAGGGCTGTTCCATCGATCCGGACGAGCTCATCTATCCCACTTACACATCGACGGCATATATCCGCCGCTCCGACAGCGTCGCTTTCAGCGTGCTTTACGGCGGGCATTCCGACCTTCCCGAGGATGTGAAGGAATACTTCTTCGCGTATAATTTCGAAACGGCGACGGGCAGCAGGCTTGCGCTCTCCGACGTTGTGAACGATCCTTCCGCGATCCCCGCAGTGATCAACGCGATCATGAGCCCGCGGAACGAGGACGGCTTCACCCTCGATCCTTCCGCCGATTATTCCGCTTATTTCTCCGATCCCAACTGCAGGGATTACGCCTGGACGCTCGACTATAACGGCATTTCGCTGTTCTTCAACGAAGGCGCGTTCGGCATCGAGGACGCGTGGACGTGCAGCCTGTTCATCCCGTTCTCGCAGTATCCGGACTTCGTGAAGGCGGAATACATGGCCGCGCCGGAGGAATACGCCGTCGCGTTCCCGCCGTACATCACCTGTTATTTCGAGCTGAACGGCAATGTCACGCCCGTGATCGTCGCCGGCGTCGACAACGATGACGACGGTTACGATCAGCCCACCGATATCTATATCGGCTGCGGCGAAAAGAACTATACAGAGCAGATCGAGCTTGACGGCTTCTCGCCCGTATTGATCCATAAAACAAACGGCGATTTCCTCTGCGTCCAGTGCGAGAATTATAATGATTACAAGTATCTCTGCATCGTCGACATCACGAACGGCTATCTGCGCGAAAAGGGCGATTTTCCCTTCCGCTGGTTCAATACCTATTTCGAAGCCGACGACGCTTACTTCGAAAAACTGACCCCCGCCGCGGATCCGAACAACTGCCTTCTTACCGAATGGACGGAGGTCCTCAGCACGGCGAACGCAAGCAAGACCTTCGCCTTCGGAAGCGACGGCATCCCGGTCTCCGAAGATGTGTTCTATCTCGTCAACCATCCCTGGACGATGCGGCTGCTGCAGCCTCTCGAGGTCGAACTGACGGATCTTTCCGGCGCGGACCTCGGCAAGCTTCAGCTCAGCGCGGGAGACAGCTTCGAATACTACGCGACCGACGGCGGGAGCATCGCCGTGCTTCTGCTGCCCGACGGCCGGCTTGCGAAGATCAAAGTCGTCAAAACGGAATATTACGAATCCTTTGTGAACGGCATCCCGATCGAAGAACTCTTCACCGATCTGTTCTTTGCGGGCTGATCCGCCCTGCGTCTCCCGCTCCGTTTTTCTTCAGAGCGGGAAACGTCTTTTTGAACCCCACGTACGCATCCGATGAAAACATTTGCTCAAAAAACAAAAAAACCGGCCCCCAAAGCGCTCTCGCTGCTGCTTGCGGCCATTTTCTGCATTTCCGCCTTCGCGTCATGCGCCCCCGTCGATGAAAGCGGCGACGAGCCGCCCGTTGAAAAGATACCGCACGGCACGGAGCTTGCGGCGGAGACGACGCCCGAACCGGAGGCGCAGACCGCTCAGACGCTCGGCATAAGCTTCGCGAACGGGCTTTGGACCGCTGCGGACGAGCTCTATTTCAGCGCCGCCGATTCGAAAAACTGGGGCGATCCCGCGGCGAATGCCGTCCCGGCGGGCGGCGATGCCCGGGTCCTGCTCGAAAGCGCGCCTTCCGGGCTCTACGACATCGGCGTTTTCAGCGCGGACTGCGTGAATTACGATGCTTTCGGCGTTCATCTTTCGGAGGGCGACAGCGTTGCCCTGGCGGGCGACTGGGAGAGCGGGATGTTCACCGTTCTTCATAAAAACGGCAGCAGGGATTTCTACACCGCGAAGGTCTATTGGAGCACCCCGGATGAGACGGCCGAAAGGATCGTTCTGCATACGCAGAGCACTGCCGCGTCCGTTGCCGATGAGGATGGAAACGCCGTCGGAACGGTCCGGTACTGCCGGATCGAGCTCGACGCCG
>JAEEYN010000054.1 GCA_016288175.1 Bacillota bacterium
AGCACCTTTTCGCTCATCGGGTCGGTAAAACTGTTGGAGCTGATATCCCGGTACACGTCCCTGATCTCCTTTCGAGTAAGCCCTTCCGTCGGCAGGCCGTGTTCCTCGAAAAACGCAAGCGCCGTCTTGTATTCGCGATTTTCCTTAACGAGCGCATAAGCGCCGAGGCCTGCTCCGACAAGCAGCAGCACCGCCGCAGCCGCTGCGATGACGCGCTTCCAATCAAAACGGCGCGTTTTCCGTCCGAAGGCACGCTCCGGCTGCGGCAGCTGCGTCTGTCTGCGCGGGACGATCCCGCATTTTTCGAAAACGGAGCTGCGGACCCTTTCCCCGCTGACGCCTTCAACGTCCATGTCTTCGGTATCAATGCCGCAAAGCAGCGTTTCCGCTTCGCTTTCGTTCGCGCCGTCAAGCAGTTTTTCAATATCGTTATTATTCATCGATCTTGCCCTCCAAAGCCTTTCTGAGCTTCCTGAGCGCTCTGTGCGAGCGGGTGTCGACGGCGGAGACCGTCATGGAAAGCCGTTTCGCGATGCTCGTCGAGCTCTCGCGCAGATAGTATTTCCGGATTATAACGGAACGGTCCGGTTCGCCGAGCGCGTCGATCGCGGCGATGAGCGCTTTTCGCCTTTCGGCGGCGACGGCAAGCTCCTCCGCCGAGGGGGAAGCGTCCGCCGGCTCGTCCGCGGCGTCTTCGATGGGGATATCGCCGGCGGAACGCAGCTTTCTGACATATGCCGTTGAAGCGCGGTGCTTCGCGATCGAGCAGAGCAGCGCCTTGACGGTGCCCTTTTCGGGCGAGAAAGCGTCGATTCCGCGGTAGAATTCCGCAAAAACGCCGCTGACGCAGTCCTCGATATCCTCCTTTGAACCGATGGATGAAAGCCTTCCGCGTACGACGCTCACGACAAGACCCATGTATGAGTCCATCAGCCGAGAGACGCCGGTCTCCGGGTCGGCTTTGATCATCATCAGCAGCTCGGTATCGTCCAAGGAAATACCTCCGTTATGAATTGGATCCTTTTCAATTGATATTTCCCGCAAAAAACGCGAATCTTACAGTCGGATCGAAAAATGCTAAAAATCCATAACGCCGGTCAGCTCCAGCGCGGTTTTGATGAAGAGCAGGGCAAGCACGCCGAACATCACGAGGCGGATCTTCGCGCTGCCGCCCCGGATCGCGAAGCGGGAGCCGAGATAATTGCCGAGCATCGAGCAGGCGATGGCGGGGATGCCGACCGCGAAAAGCACATCGCCGTGAAGAAGATAGACGATGAGGGAGGAGATATTGCTCGCAAGGTTCGCCATCCTTGCGCAGCCCGAAGCGCGCAGCAGCGAGAAACCGAGGAAGAGCGAGAAGGCTAGAGTCAGGAAGGTCCCGGTGCCGGGGCCGATGAGCCCGTCGTAAACGCCGATGCCGAGGCCGATCAGCGAGGAGATGAAAACGATCCTTCCGCGCGGTTTTTCGGCGAGCGTTTCGTCATCGCAGTCCTTTTTGCGGATGAACAGCAGCAGCACGGCGACGGCGGGGAGGGCGGCGAGGATGATGATCTTCAGCACTTCGTCCCGCATATAGACGGCGAGGGAGGTCCCGGCGGCGGAGCCGAGGAGGGAAAAGACTGCGGAGGGGATCGCGCAGTACCAATCGACATTGCCGCTCTTCGCGTATTTCGCAGCGGCGAGGGCCGTTCCGCAGCCGTTCGCGAGCTTGTTCGTGCCCGCGGCGAGCTTAACGGGGAGGCCTGCGATCAGATACGCGGGCAGCGAGATCACGCCCCCTCCTCCCGCGACGGAATCAACGAATCCCGCAAGGAAGACGAGTGGACAGACGATGAGATATGTCCAGACCGTTGGCTGCAAACCGATTGCCTCCGAATGTTTATCCCGGATATTATAACATGTTTTCGGAAGTTTAGAAATCCCGAATATTCAGTTATTCAGGGCAAAATCTTGCATTTTGCGCCGCAGTTATGCTATTATATGGGCGAAAACCGAAAGGAGATACGAAAATGGTCGATTACGACGATCTTGCGCTGCAGCTCGAAGGGCTTGTGCGCGATGTGCCGCACCCTGTTGCGAACATGGCGAACGCTTCCGCGCTTATCTACTATAATCTCCCGATCCTGAACTGGGCGGGGTTCTATCTTATGGAGGACGGCAGGCTCGTTCTCGGGCCGTTCCAGGGCAAGCCCGCCTGCATCGAGATCCCTCTCGGCAGCGGCGTCTGCGGAACAGCGGCGGCGGAGGACCGCACCGTCGTCGTTGCGGATGTGCATGAATTCCCCGGCCATATCGCCTGTGATTGCGCATCGAATTCGGAGATCGTCGTGCCTCTCCATGCCGCCGACGGATCCGTTTTCGGCGTTCTCGATATCGACAGCCCGGTCCTCGGCCGTTTCCGCGAGGAGGACAGGGTCGGGATCGAGTGCTTCGCACGGATCATCGAAAAGGAGATCGCTCCGAAAAACCGGTGATCTCCGCTTTTTCTTGCTCTTTTTACAGAATTCAGATATAATAAAACCAGCAAAACGTCAGGAGGAAACAAAATGCGCAGGATAAAGCTTTTATCGCTCGTTTTCGCTTTTGTGATGCTTGTCAACACATTTGCCGTTCCTGCCGCAAACAGCGAAACACTGGAACCGATAGAGACGAAGGAACTGACTGTAGGCAAACCGTACAGCGAAGTTCTTTGGGACAATGAAGACCCGGCCAGCACGGTGCAGATCAGCGCCGGTTCCTTGCCGGACGGCCTCGCATTAACTCGCTCATTCAGCAACGGCACCTACTATTACATCGTTTCCGGTACCCCGACCGAGGCCGGTCACTATATCGTTCGGTTCGAAATTATCCCGAACGGCTTGATGTCCAGCAGCGTGGTTATCGCCTATGATGTTTCGCGCGGCAACATCGATGTTCTGACGGCGGCTCTGCCCGACGGAACGGTCGGCGAACCCTATTCCGCGAAGATCGAAACGAACTATCCCGACGACATCATTCAGTTTACCGAGTGGATCGATCCCCAGGACGAAGAGTGCGTCTATATGTCGTCCGTCGGTCTTGCCCTTTCGGGAAAGGGAGAAGTGAGCGGAACGCCGACCAAAGCCGGCGACTACAAATTCATGTTCTATGTGTTCTCCGATGAAGCGCCTTCCGAGACCTACGGCACGGTGACGATCCATATCTCCGAGCCCGAGCCCGCAACGCCGGAGCCAACGCCCGAGCCGACGCCCGAACCGACGCCGGAACCGACGCCACTTCCGAACAATATGCCGGACTGCGCCTTTTCCGCGAACTCGAACCTTTACTATATTCCCGATAAAAAATTCGACTTCCTGCTCGTTTCCCGCCTCGGAACGGGAACTGTCTACAGCAGTATCGACGGCCGGCTGCCGGACGGCGTGGAGGTCGAATACGATGAAGCGGACGGCGAGCTTCTGCTGCGCGGCACGATCACGAAACAGTATTCGGAGAGCATGAGCTCCATCCTCGCCGAGGACGGCTCGTTCTGCTTCGTTATTAACCTCGTGACCGAGGACGGGACGGTATTCAGCATCCCGTACCGCGTCGAACCGATCGCGACGCCGATAACGGACGGCTATCCTGCCGGAACGCCGCTTGCCGTGGGCTTCGGCGGCAAATAACAAAGGAGGGCGACGACAATGAAAAAACTCAGATTTACTGCCCTGATCCTTGCCGCTGCGGTGCTGCTTTCGCTCTTTGCCGCCTGTGGAAAAAAGGAAGAGGAACCGCAGAACAACGCGGCGGAGTATTCGCGCGATCTGCTCGGCGATTGGTACGGCGTTTTCAAAATCACCGAAAGCGGCGGAAAATATAAGGACAATTCGGGAATAACGAACGACTGCGTGATGCGCGCGGCAGCGACCGACGGCAACACCGGCGTTTGCTACCTTGTTATCAACGGTGTCGGCGACAAGCTCCTCCGGGAATGCGTAGCGACCTTCGGCGAGGACGAGATCGTTCTCAAGGGGACGGTCGAGGGCGAGAAGATCGACGACTGGACCTTCCGCCGCCTCGGCGACAAGCTCTCCATGAGCGCGGTATTCGGCACCAGCACGGATTACATGAAGATCGAGATCACCCTCCGCCACTGCGGCGACGAATGGAGCGGAGATGTTGTTCCCGCCGGCTATGAATACACTTTGAAATACGGCTTCCGCAGCCTTGTGACGGTCATGGGCGGCGACCCCGCCAAGCTTCCGCAGCTGAGCGGAAAGAACCTCAACCTCCGCCTCACGACCGACGAGATCGTTCCCGGCGGCAGCGGCAGCACCCGGCCGAGCTTCGACGACCCCGACCGCATTATCAGCGCCAACGGCTTCTTCAGCATCAGGCTGCTGGAGGGCTTCACCGTCATTCGCAATGACGCTCAGGGCTTCGAGATCGCGAACGAAAGCGCCGGTGTCAATGCCGTCCGCTACGACGTCTATACCTCGAACGAGGACGCGCTCGCAAGGCTGATCCGGGAGGCGGGGGACAGCGGCATCCGCTTCTATCACTACACCGTCGACGGTTACGACTGCTATGCCTCCGTCATGAATGACGTCGGCTTCGGCTCGGTTATCGTGCTTTTCGGCGACGACGGCAGCGGCAGGATGCTCGAGATCCACTTCTGCATGGATGGCGATACCGAAGCGGCGCGGGCGATGCTCGAAAGCGATCCCGCTCTCTACTATACCGCCGTGCTTTCGACGATGGTGCACTTCGGCGAATAATACCGAACGAAATACCGAAATCGGAGCTTTTACCGAAAATTTTTCGGCGAAAGCTCTTTTCTATTGCATTAAAAACGAAAAAGTGATATACTTATTGAGTTAGCAGACGGAGATCTGCAATCATATAATTTAAAGGAGAAAAACTATGTTCTGTCCCAAATGCGGCACTGAGCTGCCGAACGACGCAACGTTTTGCGGCAACTGCGGGACGAAGATCGGCGAGATGCAGGCGCCCGCTCCCCAGAAGGCTGCTCCGAAGCCCGCGTCCCCGATTTTTCAGAACCTGCTGAACCAGATCAAGACCTTCTTCTCGAAGAAGCCCGAAGCCGGTTTCGAATTCGCCAAAGAGAGCATCACCCATGAATGGGCGCTTTTGATCGGCGGCAATATCATCCTCTTCGCGCTTGCTTTCGGCATTTTCGGCGCGACCAGCGCGTTCGGCGCATCGATGCAGTCCATTATGGCTCTCGGCGGCGACATGATGGGAAGCTCATCCGCCGAGGTCAGCGCCGCGATGGGCATGCTCCATTTCGGCTTCGGCTCGTTCATGCTGTTCGGCCTTCTGATCGCCCTCATCGTGAACGCGATAATCATCGGCATCTGCTTCCTTTTTCCGGCGATCTCACATAAGCAGGTCAAGCCGGTCAGCATCCTCAACATCGCCGCATATTCCATGATTCCCCTGACGATCGGTTCCGTGCTCTGCATGCCCCTCGCTCCCGCATGGGGTCTTTTCCCGAAGCTCATTCTCGGCGCCGCGCTCGCGGTCACGTTTGTGATGATCTACCACGGGATGCAGACGGTTACCGAAGGCGGAATGAACTTCCACGCTTTCGGCATCGTTTCGGCTGTCGCCGTTGCGCTCATTATTCTCGTCTATGATCTGCTGTTCGGTGCGGCGGGCAAAGCCTCGCTCTTCAGCATGATCAACGGATACGCTCAGCAGATTGGCGGTTCAAGCTACTCCAATCCGTTCGGCCGCTGATCCGATTTTTACCTGCCACGCGTTTCGGCGTATCTGCATAAGGATAAACAGCCTCAAAAGGGCTTTATTCGCGCCGGCTGCGTTAAAAATGCTCGAAAGACCCTCCGGGTATTCCTGCGCTTTTTGCCTTGCCGGGCACAAGAATTTCCTCTTTTGAGACGCTTTGCGGTTTTCAGCATCAAAAATGGAACAGATCCGAGGATGATCGTTATATCCACGGATCTGTTTTATTTTAGTTTTATTCTCTGCTGAAAAACTGATTCTCCTTATGCGGATGCGCCGTTGCTGGCTTTTTGTTTTCAGCGGACGGACCGCAAACGAACGGCGAAGAGGCAAACACTTCGTAAAAGTTAAGCGATTTCGGAAAAAAACGGGCGTATACGGTTGCAAAGACGAAACAACTATGGTATAATGCCGATAACCGATAATATATTAGTCGGGCATTACAGATGTAAAGGAGAAAAACTATGTTCTGTCCCAAATGCGGTACCGAATTACCGAACGATGCCACTTTTTGCGGCAATTGCGGGTCAAAGATCGGCGAAACGCCGCCGGCACCCGCGCCGGAAAGAACGGCACCGAAGCCCGCGTCCCCGATCATTGAAAACCTGGTGAAGCAACTCAAGAACTTCTTCTCAAAGCAGCCCGAAGCCGGACTCGATTTCGCCAAAGAGAGCAACACTCATGAATGGGCGATCCTGATGGGCGGCAATATCCTCCTCTTCGCGCTGTCCTTCGGCATCTTCGGCGCAGCATCCAAAGCAAGCTTCGGCTACTTCCTGCTGTTCGGCCTGCTGATCGGTCTGATCGCGAACGCCATCCTGGTCGGCGTATGCTTCCTTCTCCCGATGCTCATGAAGAAGCAGATCAATCCGATAAACGCATTGAATATCGCCGGATATGCCTCGATCCCGCTGACGATCGGCGCCGTGCTCTGCATGCCCCTCGCTCCCGCATGGGAATTCTTCCCGATGATCATCATGGCGCTTGCCGCGATGGCTTCGTTCTTCCTCATCTATATCGCGATGCAGAAGATCTCCGAAGGCCAGATGAACTTCCATATGTTCATGATCGTCGCCGTTATCGCGGGCCTTCTCATGGGCATTGCGTACTATCTGCTCGCCCAGGCAGCCGCAACGGCTTCCGTTAAGGCAATGTACAGCAGCTACTACGACTATTTCAACTATTGATGCAAACTCCAATCAGCCCCGCTTCGGCGGGGCTTTTTTGCTGCCAGCGATCATAGGCCGCTATTGTTATTTCCCCGATTTTACTGTATAATGCACTAAAAAGCGGATGCTTCGCAAGACCGAAGCGAGCGGGGGAGGCAGCATGATCTACTTCAATTCAGACTATAATCAGGGCGCGCATCCGGAGGTCCTGGACGCGCTTATCAAAACCAACGCGGAGCATACGGACGGCTACGGGCTCGATCCGCACTGCGAAAACGCGGCGAACATGATCCGCGAACTCATCGGCGACGAAAGCTGCGCCGTGCATTTCATGACCGGCGGAACGCCCTGCAACATCACTTTCGCGGCGGCGATGCTGAAACCCTGGCAGTCGGTGATTGCCGCCCGCACCGGACATATCTATTTCCATGAAACCGGCGCGCTCGAGGGAACGGGGCACCGCATCGTGACGGTCGAAGCGCCGAACGGCAAGCTTACGCCGGAGCTTATCGACGCCGCGCTTGAGGAGTATCAGGATGAGCATACGCCCGAGCCCGCGCTCTGCTATATCTCCCAGCCGACGGAGCTCGGAACGGTCTATTCGAAGGATGAGCTCAAAGCCATTCATGCGAAGTGCCGCCGGCACGGGCTGCTGCTCTATATCGACGGCGCACGCCTCGGTGCGGCGCTGACCTGCCGCGGCAGCGACGCGGATATCCGCGATATTGCGGCGCTCTCGGACGCTTTTTATATCGGCGGAACGAAGAACGGCGCGCTCTTCGGCGAGGCGCTCGTTATCCGCAAATCGATCGACAGCGGCTATTTCCGCCATATGATCAAACGCCAGTGCGGGATGCTCGCGAAGGGCAGGCTCATCGGCGTGCAGTTCGAAGCGCTGCTCGCGGGCGGGGAAAACAGCCTCTATTACCGCATCGCCGCGCATTCGAACGCGATGGCGGAGCTTCTTCGCGAAGGACTGAAAAAGCACGGCGTCCGCTTCGACGGCGATTCGCCGACGAACCAGATCTTCCCGATACTGCCCGCCGGCGTTGTCGGCGAACTCAAAAAAGATTTCTTCTTCTATGAATGGCGGCGCGAAAAGGACGGCATGATCCCGATCCGCCTCGTCACCTCCTGGGGTACGGAGAGAAGCGAGGTCGAGGCGTTTATTGAAAAACTCGACGAACTGATGTGAAAAGAAAAACGGCCGGCAACATAAACCGATGACACAAAAAAGGAGGAGACGCATCTCCTCCTTTTTATCGGATCAAAGCTTTTATTTGCTCAGCATTTCGATCGCTTCATCGAGCGTTACGGCGTCAACAAGCTCCTCCCAGACGTCCTCGTTGTAGTAGCGGACGGTGGTTTCGCCGGTCATGTAATTGTTGTCGAAGGTCGAATTGGTACCTTCGGGAATGATGACCTCGAAACCCCTTTCGAAAGCGGATTTCACGGTCGCGTCGATGCAGTAATTCGTTTGCAGACCGACGATCATCAAACGCTTGTCCTCCTGCTGCTTCAGGTATTTCTTGAGCTCCTTGTTGCCGAAGCAGCTGTTGATCGTTTTGACGAAAACTTTCTCGCCCGGTTCGGGATGAAGCTCGTCGATGATCTCGAAGCCCTCGTCGCCGGCGGACAGTCCGGTGCCGGGACCGGCGTCATGCTGAACGAAGATGACTTCAACGCCGTTTTTCCTTGCGGCGTCGACGAGGCGCACCGTGCCGTCCATAAGGGCGTCATAGGCGTACAGATCATCGACCGCAATGGCTTTCTGCATATCAACAACCAAAAGAATCATAGATATTTCCTCCTTTTTCCGATCGGCCGCGCCGCTTTTCCGACGAAGCCGAAATCGCCGATGGGCCAATGATACCATAAACGACAGGCGAAAGCAAGGGAAAAGCTTTGCGGGAGGAACGTCACTGTTCCTCCGGCACAGCATAATATGCTTCAATGCAGCTCGGAGTGCAAAACCCAGCCGCAAAATCGCAAAAGATTGGCGTCGGAAGGTTTTCGCGGTGCAGAACCGTACTCCTTACGGAATAACGATCTGTCGGGTTGATTATATCATGCCTCGCCGAAGATCACAACAAGAAGCTATACTGTTTCTCGGTGATGAGGCAGCTTCTAAATGAACACAAGATGCCGCCGGCGTAGAATCATTAGTTTTGCGGTCTGCATCGTTAACACGGTTATGCACGTTTCCCCGGTCAAATAATGCGAAAAACAAAAAAGGTGAATCCGTGTCCGGCTTCGGGGTTGACAAACAAGTCTATTGGAGATAAAATGTATATTGTAACCTAAATCATTCGGGGAGGAAAACATGAAAGAACTCAGAATGGGCGAACTCGAAGCGCGCTTCGCGGATATTATTTGGGAAAACGAGCCCATCTCATCCGGTGAACTGTCCAAGCTTGCATTCGAAGCGCTGAACTGGAAGAAGACGACGGCTTTCACGGTGCTCCGCAAGCTTTGCGACAAGGGCATTTTCCAAAACAATCACGGCACCGTGACGCACGTTCTCACAAAGGACGAATACAAATCCCGCCGCTCCGAGCAATTTGTTGAAAACACATTCAACGGATCTCTTCCCGCTTTCATCGCCGCCTTTACGACGAAGAAGCAGCTCAGCAAGGAAGAGATCGCAGAGCTCCGCCGCATGGTGGATGAATTCGAAGGAAAGTAGTTCCATTGGAAGCGTTGCTGCTGCGGATCCTGAATATGAGCATCGGCGCAGGGTGGCTGATACTGGCCGCCGTGCTGTTCCGCCTTGTGTTCAGGAACGCGCCGAAGCGTTTCCGCTGTATCGTCTGGGCGCTCGTTGCCGTGCGGCTCGTCTGCCCGCTGACCATCCGGAGCTCGCTGAGCCTCGTTCCGACTTTAACAGCGGTGACGACCGATCTTTTCTCCGGTGCTGTCCCGCAGGAGGTTTGCGCGGAACCGGAGCAACCCGAAGTCCGCACCGATTATCCGATCGTTGACGCGCTTTTGAGTGCCGATCAAACGGATATCAGAATGGACGTAAGCAGTGAATTCGGATTCCCGACCTCTTCCGGCGGTTCCGAGCCTGACGACCGATCTTCGTGGCATTCCTTAGAAATCGGCACGTTCCCGCTGCAGATCGAGGAAAGGCAGCCCCACGCTTTGGGCGGAGCGGAAAACGAAACGGTGCGCGGCTCAATGAAGCCGGCCCGGTTAACCGCCGTATGGATCGGCGGAGCGACGGTTATGCTCGCATATGCCGTTTTCAGCTATATCCGGATCCGTAAAAAGACGAAGGTCCGGGAAGCCCTGCCCGGGAATATCATTCGCTGCGATGAGGTCGAGACCCCGTTCATACTCGGAATTTTCCGTCCGCGGATCGTGATCCCGACGGGCATCTCCGAATATGATGCGTATTTCGCCGTCGCGCATGAAAAAGCGCATCTCGAACGGCGGGACCATCTGATCAAGCCCTTCGCGTTTTTGCTGCTCGCGGTCCATTGGTTCAACCCGCTGATGTGGCTCGGCTATATCCTCCTCAGCCGCGATATCGAGCTCGCCTGCGATGAAAGAGTCATTCGCAGCGGCGGCGCCGAGCTGAAAAAACGCTATTCCATCGCGCTGATAAACTGCAGCATCCCGGCTTCCGCCGTTTCCGCCTGCCCGGTCGCTTTCGGCGAGATCGGCGTGAAAGCGCGCGTGCGTTCCGTCCTGAGTTACAGCAAGCCGAAATGGACGACCGTAACGGCGGCGGTGCTCTGCTGCGCGGCGATCGCGGTCTTTTTCCTCACAAGCCCGGTGAAGGGACTTGACGATCCCGCTTCGGAAAGCGGCGCGGCTTCCGTTGAAACCGATTTTTCTTCGGATAAAACGGATTACGACCGTTTCTACGTTTTCCGTGATGATGGCGCGGGGATCGATGCGGACGAAAATATTCTGCTGTCGATTTCTTCAAATGAGCACCGTTTCCGCATCGACTATCCGGACGGCGAGAGCAGCCTCGGCACGTTCAGTTATAAAGCCGAAAGCAGAATGGAGCTGACGGACGATAAGAGCGGCCGCAAGATAACGTTCCGCAAGCAGGGGAACGACCTCGTTATCGATGGCGAAGCGCAAACCGTTTTCGAAGCCGGTTCGGTCTTCGATCTGTTTGCGATCTGCTCGCAGCAGGAATACCTCTTTATCTGCGAAAACAACGGCTTTGCGTATTATCCGGATACCGGCACGCTGCTCGTTTACGGTGATTTCGAAACCGCGTACTCTCTGCTCAATGACCGCCTGCCGAATTTGCCCTCCGGAAAGAGCGCCGCTGTGCGCGATGCGCTGAACGCCGCTTTTGCAAGCGAAGGCGAACTCACGGTCAAAAGAAGCATGATGGCGGCTCAGCTTACCCCCCTCGGGGAGAGCTACGGCGAATGCACCGCCATGCTCAGCTTTTCGCAGCAGCAAGCTGAACTCGTGATCTTTACCGCAGCAGCTGCGCCCGATACGAGTTACAAGCCCGGGGTAACGCACACAGAGAACCGGCTGACGCCCGGCAGCAAGTTCGTGAACGGATCACGAAGGTATCCATGGTGGTAAAGCGTACCGCTAAAAAAACCAATATTGCAGCATCGGTATTGAAAAGTGCCGATGCTTTTCTTTTGCATTGAGGAGATAGTTGCCGCTTGAACAATACAGGAACTATTAAACGGCGATCAAGTAAAAAAACTGTTGCACCGAAGCTCTATTTGTGATAGAATGTATATGAATTAACATAGAATGCACCGAAACTTACCTTGATGCATCCTGATGTCTGAAAAGGAGAACAAAGCCATGAAAAGAGCTATCGCGCTCATTCTTACAGCCCTGCTGCTTCTCCCCCTCGCCGCGTGCGCGGGCGGGCAGGAACCCGCGCCGACCGCGGAACCTGGCGAAAACACCGCGGTACCGGGCGAAGCCACCGCGGAGCCGGGCATGGAAGATTATGTGCCGGATTTCAACTATAACCCCGCGACGGATTTCGATCAGCGCTTGGGCATGAACGGCAATATGTCCACGGTCATCGAAACGGAGGACGTCTATTACTGGCTGCAGGATGACGACGGCTATCTCCGTTACTGCGAAAAGGACGGCTCCGACGGCGGCGTGGTCTGCGGCAAGCCGGAATGCGTACACGATAACGGGAACCCGATTGCCTGGCACAGGGAAAAAAACTGCAACGGCTACGTCGGCGCCACGCAGCCCTACATGTGGATGCTGGACGGAAAAATCTACTTTATCAACGATTATGAATACATAACCGACCGGGAAGGGACCTGCGGCACGATCGTTCGCATGGACCCCGACGGCACGAATAAGGAGGTCGTCAAGAGCATCCCGAAGCCGAAGACGCCATACGGCGAGGGCTTTTTGCCGCAGTCTTATTGCTATCACCGCGGCATGATCTACAGCCTTGTGTGGGGAGACTTCATCGACAAGAGCGAACCGAGTCATCCCTTCCTTGTAATGGCTTTCCCGCTGGACGGGGACGATTGGATCACGATTTACGATTCCGGCCGCGATTTCCATAACGGCTCGATAATGCCGGTTGGCGACTGCTGCTATATAGTCGACAATGCGTGGAACTTTGAGGATCCTTCGATTCTGTACGATGAAAATTATGAAGGGGAGTTCATTCGGGCTTGGAACAAAACTACCATCCTGCGCTGGTGCTCTGTCACGGGGGAATTCGAGACCTTGCACGTCGGGGACGAGCTCGTCGGGATCTTCCGCTATTGGATCGACGAAGAAGGCAATTTCTATACGATATCAAAATACGAAGAAGGCGTCGGCTCAGAGCGCGTGCTGCGCCTTGCGGACGGCGAATGGGAGGAAGTGCTGAACTTTGACGATCCCGATATGAACTACACCATCCGCTCCCTTTCGGACGGTATAGTGATCGCAAGGAATTATAAGGAGTACAACAGGAACGGCATGGATCCCGATATCGATATCTGGATCAAGCGTTACGACGGTACGACGGTTTATAAGGGCAAGCTGCCGATGGCGTGGCTCGACGCGATGGAGGAAACGAAGACGCTGGAGAGGTCGAGCCTCGTCTGCGGCGATGAAAACGAGCTTCTGTGCATCTTCGAAACAAGAAAGCGCACTCCGAACCGCAGCAACGAGCCGAGGACCTACGCCTTCGTGAAGTACGTGATAACGGAGAACGGGCTCGAAGAGATACTGCTCGGAACGACCTATCACGCGATCATCGGCGATTGGGACTGGTAATAGGCGTCCAAGCATGGGGACACCCAACTGTGCGATGAAAGGAGTAAAAATCTATGAAAAAAATCTCGCTCATTCTTGCAGCCCTGCTGCTTCTCCCCCTCGCCGCCTGCCGCGGCAAAGGACAGACCCCGGCGGAGGTGACCGATACCGATGCCCCGAGTGCCGCCTCAGACGCTTTCGATCCCCGGACGGATTATGCTAACTTATACGGCGGCTTGACGCAGGACGATATTGTTGAGACGGAGGATGCATTCTATTGGCACCAAACCGATAATGACTATCTCTATTACTGCGATAAGGCGAGCGGCGAGAGCGGCGTGCTCTGCCCTCGGCCGGAATGCGAGCATGACGCCGTGGAGCATAATACGGATTGCTCGGGCTATATAGGCAATACGGTCAATCCGTCCCTGTCGTACTACAGGGGGAAGCTGTACTGGATCGGTTATTATGGCTACACTATGCGCAATATGGCGGTATTTTGCATGGATCCGGACGGAACGAACCGTGAAAAGGTACGCGACATTACGCCGGAACATGACTACTACGGTTATAAGTATTACTTTCATCGCGGATACATCTATTATTATCGTTTGGACAGCGTCGTAGAGGGCGGGAAATACGCCTCGGCCTTTACGGTCGCCCGCGTTCCGATCGACAGCGAAGAGCTTGAAACCATCTATTACACAAAATCCCATTATGCGATACTCGGTACTCTGCGTTTCCGCGGTGACGAAACCTTTATATATATCCGCCGTGACAACGGTGATGAGAACACCGAACCGGAGGAAGTGGAGGATCTTAAGACCTATATCGAGATCCTGCGCTGGACGCCGGGCATGGCAGAGGCGGAATGCTATTGCCGGATCGTCGACGCACAGCCGATGATCAATACCAACGCATTTTCCATAACTGCGGATGGGTCTATGTATTTTGAAACAGCTGCTGCACTCACCGCTTCGGATACTGATGAAGAACTTGAATACAAGGTCTGCCGTCTGGATCCAGATGGGAAAGTCACGGAGCTTTTCGATTTTGAGGATGAGGAAACGAAATACTATATCAACTGCATCACGGATTCCGCTGTGATCGCAAAGACCGGCAGCGCAAGCGCCTCATTTACACAACCGGTCTGGATAAAGGATCTGAACGGGAAAACGCTGTTCAAAGGCGATATCCCGCTCGATATCGGTTCGGATCCATTGAACGGTCAGATCGCCTCGGCTGGCATTCGCATCCTTTCGGTGAGCAGGGATAGTATCCTCGGCGTAGTCGTCACACGCTATGGAACAGAAGAAGAGAGCACGCATTACCGCCTTGTAAACTATATGATCACCGACGAAGGCGCAGTGCCCGTTGTACTGTGCGAAAGATAAACACGGAAGAACATATTAACGAAAGGACAAGCACTATGAAAAGATTCATCGCAATTATTCTGGCAGCCCTGCTGCTTCTCCCCCTCACCGCGTGCGCGGGCGGGCAGGAACCCGCGCCGACCGCGGAACCTGGCGAAAACACCGCGGTACCGGGCGAA
>JAEEYN010000006.1 GCA_016288175.1 Bacillota bacterium
CGCCCTTGCCGTCGGGGACGATTTGAGCGCATTGATTACCACGCACGCAATGACCGCCGCAAGGATCAGCGCCGCGATGGCAATGATAAGCTTTTTATGCTTTTTCCAGAAGCTCTTCTTCGGCGCGATCACATTCGCCGGCGCGGCTTCGATTTTCTCCGCAGTTTCGGTATTCTCTAAGAGTTCGGTATTTTCCGCAGTTTCGGTATTCTCCGCGGGTCCCGCTGTCTCCGGTTCGGCTTTGGGAAGCTCCGCGCCGCATTCGGGGCAGACGACTGCGCCTTCCGGGAGCTCCGCGCCGCATTTATTGCAGATCATATGTTTTCCTCCTTTAATGAAGTTTGGGTTTATTATAGCTTTTTACCGGGATTCTGTCAATGCGTCGGTCCCGAACATCAAACGACCCCCCGGCAATGCCGGGAGGGCCGTTGTTTATTGATTCTCAGCTATCCGAAAGCGGGCGCCCGAGTATCTCCGCCCACATGATGCCCTGCACCATCGGGGGCTTTGAGGAGATGGTTTCGGTGAGCTTTTCGAGGCCGCTCTTCTGCGGCACGGTGCTCGCCGGTTTCGGCGCGGGCTGCTGCTGAACGCCTCCCGCGGCATGTGATGCGGAGGCCTTTTCATAGGCGAGCTTGCTCTGGACCTCACGCAGCAGCTCTTCTCTTGAGGGCAGTCCGGAGATCCGTCCTGCGCCTGCGCCTTCCGAGCCCTGCATGCCCTGGCCCGTGCGGCCCGCAGCATAGCTTGTGCGCCTTGCGCCTTGCGCTCCCATTTTCCCTTCCGCGCTCGACGCCGGAGCGGGGCGGCGGACGGTGCCTTCATGGTAGCCGTCGTGGATGCTTCCGCCGGTGCAGTCATCGGTGGAGTGGGGATGGATCGGCTTCCCCGTCTGCGCCGCGGTTCCGGCGGCGGTATTCTTCCTTGCGTCCTTTTCCTCGAGCTCGAGTTCCATCGCGCGGAGCACGTTTTCCTTCAGGCTCGAAGTCGGTTTGCCGCCTTTTTTATTGCCGGACGCCGCGTTGGAAATGCCTGAGATGATCGAAATGAGCACAAACAGGCCCACAATCATGCCAAACAATCCTTCCATGCGATCAACTCCTTTCTAAAGAGTCGGTTGAACCGGGCGGGGTTTATTTCTGGTCGGGGTTCGCGCCGGTGGTCTTGCCGATGGATTCGCGCATCTCGGTATCGGCCATCATGTTCTTCATGCGATAGTAGTCCATAACGCCGAGGTTGCCATTGCGGAACGCTTCCGCCATTGCGAGCGGGACCTGCGCCTCAGCCTCGATAACGCGGGCGCGCATGCCCTGGACTTCCGCCTTGTTCTCCTGCTCCTGAGCGACTGCCATTGCGCGGCGCTCTTCGGCCTTCGCCTGAGCGATCCTCTTGTCCGCTTCGGCCTGGTCGATCTGCAGCTTCGCGCCGACGTTCACGCCGACGTCGACATCCGCGATATCGATGGAAAGGATCTCATATGCGGTGCCGCTGTCAAGACCCTTGCCGAGAACGGTCTGGGAGATGGAATCCGGGTTTTCGAGAACGTCCTTGTGGCTGAGGGAGGAACCGATCGTTGTAACGATGCCCTCGCCGACACGGGCGATGATGGTCTCCTCGCCTGCGCCGCCGACGAGGCGGTCGATGTTGACGCGGACGGTGACCTTCGCTTTAGCGCGCAGCTCGATGCCGTCCTTCGCGATCGCGGCGATGACGGGGGTCTCGATGACCTTCGGGCTGACGCTCATCTGAACAGCGGAGAGAACGTCGCGGCCTGCAAGGTCGATCGCGCAGCTCTTTTCGAAATCGAGCGGGATGCCCGCGCGCTGCGCTGCAATGAGGGCGTTGACGACGCGGTCGACATTACCGCCGGCCATGTAGTGCGCTTCCATTTTATTGATGTTGAGGCTCAAGCCGGCTTTGGTCGCCTTGATGAGGGGCTCAACGATCTTATGCGGATTGACCTTACGGATGCGCATACCGATGAGCTGGAAAAGGCCGACATGCACGCCGGACGCGCCGGCGGAGATCGCGAGGCCGACCGGAACGAAGGTAAAGAAGAAGATGAGAAGGATGATTGCGGCAATTACGATGCCTGCGATTGCGATGGGGGACATTTTGTTTACCTCTTTTCTTGGTATTGGGGTTTTTCTTATGATGATCAAAGCGCCGGCGCAGCGTTTTTCGGAAAACGTCAGCGCTTTGAGATCATTACGATGAAATAGATAAGTCCGATCAGTGCGGGCACTCCGATGAGGATGAAGAGCCAGTCGCGGGTACGCTGTTTTTTCAGCTCCTCCGGATCCATTTCTTCATCGAAAGCGGTCTTCGCCGCCTCGTTCACATCCGAGCTGTCGTAGATCCTGCTGTACATGAACGGCTTTTTACCGTCCTCGGTCTTCACGGCTGTTTTGTTCGCTGCTCTCTTCATCCGTTTTTCTTTTCAACGGAGATATGGAGCCCTTCGACCTCCGTAACGACGACGGCGTCGCCCTTTTGGATGAACTCGCCCTTCGCGAGGACGTCAAGGCGTTTGCCGTCGATCATCGCGATGCCGGAGGGGCGCAGCATCGAAAGCGCGGTGCCTTCCTTTCCAACTAGCTCCGCGGCGGCCGCGGCGTCGAGCTCCGTGGAATTGCCCTTGATGCTCTCCTCGAGCACCAGCTTCGATTTAAGGTGCTTCTTGCCGAAAACGACTTTGAAGATTATCAACGCCGCGATGCAGAGCAGTATCACGATTATCGCGAGGGTGAACATCGCCGCTCCGAAGGTTTTGGAACTGACGATCAGACCCGCGATGATCGCCGCGCCACCCGAGACGCCCGCGATGCCGAATCCGGGGATGATCATCTCGATCACGACGAGAGCAATACCGACGAGAAGAAGGATGATGCCTCCGATATTCAGACCGGTCAGCCAATCATTGAAAAAGCTTGTTTGCGAAGAAACGGCATCTGTAAGGTTTGCGAGCAACATATTTCTGCACCTTTCTTTCCGAAGTTGGCGGGAACGCCGCCTTTTTTTATATTATACCGTTCAAATTGGGCTTATTCAACGCTTTTTGCCCCCCGATAGTGACATATTTATGTCATTTCGGGAATAAACTGAGGCATGATGATCACGGGCAAGGCAAAAATTGTACGGGCATTCGCCGCAGCAGCCGCCGCGCTTCTGCTTTTCCTTCTTCCGCGGGAAGGCAAAGGCGCGGACGGATCCCCGCTGCGCGCCGCATCGGCATTTCTCGACCTGATCCCCGATATCACGCGCGGGCTCGACCTCGTTCC
>JAEEYN010000055.1 GCA_016288175.1 Bacillota bacterium
TGGACTCCCGCTCCATCGCCGCCACCGCCCGCAACCACGGCGTCATCACCCCGGCGACCGATATCGACTACGACGATACCCACTACGAGTATCATTTCGATAAGAGCGTTTACGACAAGCGTGTCTACAACGGCTTCGGCAAGCCCGATCCCACCGTTGAGCTGAAGCTCGGACCCAACATCACGGATTGGCCCGAAATGTTCCCGCTCACTGAGAACGCGCTCTTCGAGCTCGACGCCGTCATCCACGATCCCGTCACCACTACGGACGAGCTGATCCCCTCCGGCGAGACCTCCAGTTATCGCTCGAATCCCCTCCGCCTTGCGGAGTTCGCGCTCTCCCGCCGCGTTCCGGAGTACGTCGGCCGCAGTAAGCAGGTCATGGCGATGGACTTTGAACGCCGCGCCGGCAAGAAGCCGGAGCGCGTCATGGAAGCCCTTTCCAAGGTCGGCAACGCGGATGAGCTGATCGCAAAGACCGGCTTCGGCTCCTGCGTCTTCGCGAACAAGCCCGGCGACGGCTCCGCCCGTGAGCAGGCGGCGAGCTGCCAGCGCGTACTCGGCGGCTTTGCGAACATCTGCTATGAATATGCCACCAAGCGCTATCGCTCAAACTGCATCAACTGGGGCATCCTGCCCTTCACCATCGCTCCGGAGACCGAGTTCAACTATGAATGCGGCGACTTCGTCTTCGTTCCCGGCGTCCGCGAGGCCGTCGAAAAGGGCATTGAGGAGATCCCCGCGAAGGTCATCACCAATGATGCGGTGAAGGATATCACCCTCTACATCAAGGGCCTCACCAAGGACGAAAAAGAGATCCTGCTCGAGGGCAACCTGATGAACTACTATAAGGCTCATATGGAAGACTGAGCTGAATGAATGAAAACGGTGCCGCGGGGAGACCTGCGGCACTTTTTTTGAGCGGCGGGACAGAAACCGCAACTGCGGGCTATAAACGGAAAATAAGATAAACAAAGCGGGTTTTCGGAAAAAAAGACCGATGCGTCTGCACCGGTCTTTTTCCGTATTCTTTTATTGCTGCGCGGGTCTGTTGAGTCTGTAGATGATGTTCAGACCGTGGAGCAGCAGATCCCTTTCGAGAGTGATCTCGTGGCGGCAGAGGGGGATGATATAGGGTGCGATGCCGCCGGTGGCGATGATCGTCGAGGGATGGCCGAGCTCCTCCGCCATGCGGTCGATGACGCCGTCGAGCATTGCCGCCGTGCCGTACATGATGCCGCTGCGCATCGCGTCGACGGTGTTCCTTGCGATGATGTTGCCGGGCTGGTCGAGGTTGATGCCGGGCAGCTGCGCGGTGCGGCTGGTCAGAGCGTCCAGCGAGATCCGCGTGCCGGGCATGATGACGCCGCCGAGATAGCGGTTCTTCGGCTCGATGACCTCGACCGTTGTCGCGGTGCCCATGTCGATCAGGATCAGCGGGGCTTTGCGCTTCGCGAGGGCGGCGACGGCGATCACGATCCTGTCGCTGCCGACCTGCGCGGGGTGCTCGAGACGGATGTCGAGACCCGTCTTGAGACCGGCGCCGACGACCATCGGCGTTTTGCAGATGACCTTGTAAACGCCGCTGCGGACAGCGTTGAAGACCGGCGGAACAACGGAGGCGATTATGCAGTCCTCGATCTCCGCGATGCGGCAGCCGTAGGTCTCAAGCATATTCTTGATCTCCACGCCGTACTGATCCGAGGTGCGGGTCTTGTCGGTCGCGATGCGCGCTTCGCAAACGATCGTGTCGCTTTCGATGTCGATGCAGCCGATAGTGATGTTGGTGTTGCCGATGTCGATGGCAAGGAGCATGGGTTTGGCCTCTTTTGGTTATTTATTTTTATGCCTGCGCTTTTTGTTCTCTTTTTCGGTGATGGGCAGCAGCTTTGCACGATAGAGCGCGGAGCCGATAACGCCGGAGAAGTAGGTCGAAAGAATGATCTCAACAAGGGCGTTGACACCGACGAAAGCGATGATGAAGACGAAAATATTGCGCCCGGCCATGAGACCCTGAACGTATTCGGTGTTGCCGAAAAGCACGACAAGCGCGGTCATGAAGAAAAGCGTGTTCAGGATTGCGGAAAGGAAACCGGCGATGAAGCACGCGGGTTTGACTTCGGTGCGTTCGGCGGTACGTTTCTTGACGATGAAATAGATAACGAGTCCGATACCGGCAAGAAGCATCACGCCGCCGAGAACGATATAGAGCGTGCTGTTATTGGCCTTGCCGACAGCCGCTTTGACAGCAGCCTCCGCTGCATCGGCGGGCAGCTTCTTATCGGCGTCGATCCAGCTGATGCCCGTCCAGCCCACGGCCGCGCCGAGGATCGCGATGATGCCGCCGGCGATGGAGCCGAACAGCGCGGTGGAGGCGCTGACGCTCTTCTTGTTTTCGAACTTTTTATCGAGCAGATAGTAGATCATGCCCACAAGGAAGCCGTCCAGCGCGCGGGGCACGAAGCGCTGGATGAACGCGAGAATCGGGTCGATGCCGACGAGGACGATGCCCATGGTGCTCGGAACGCCGATGGAGAAGCACTGCAGATAGCTCAAAAGGCCGAAGATTGAGCCGATGATCAGTCCGCCGATCGGCCCGAGGGCGATCGCCGCGATCGCGACGGGGATGATATTCAGCGTGATGGAAAGCGGACCGATGGGGATCGTTCCGATCGGTGTGAAGGAAAATACCATCAAAAGCGCCGTGAGAAGAGCGAGATACGCAAGGGTCTTGGTGTTGAATTTGAATTTGAACATGGTTTGAACCTCCTACTGCCGCTCACGCGGATGCGGCGTATAATCAGGGGCTGCGCGCGGCGGGGGAGCGCTTGTCCGCTGCCGTTCCGGGTGGGTTTCGGCGCGGACGTCCCTTGCTTTGCGGCCGCTAATATTATAGCGGCAGCAGAAGGCGTTTGCAAGTATTTTTTTATTTACAAAAGGGCGGGAAAAGATTATACTGTATAATGAGAAAATAGGGCGGGATGCTGCTTTTGTACCCGCCGCAAGGCCGGCTCCCGGCCGAAGGAGGACTTTTTCAAAATGCTTAAAGGGAAAACGGTTTTACTGGGCGTGACAGGCGGCATCGCCGCGTATAAGGCGGCGGCGCTCGCTTCCGCGCTCGTGAAGCTCCATGCGAATGTTGAGGTCGTGATGACGAAGAACGCGACGGAATTCATTGCGCCGCTGACATTCGAGCAGCTCACCGGCAACCGCGTCAGCGTCGATACCTTCGACCGCAATTTCGTGCACAAGGTGGAACATATCTCGCTCGCGAAGCGGACGGACCTCGTTATCGTCGCGCCGGCGACGGCGAACATCATCGCGAAATTCGCCCACGGCATCGCCGACGATATGCTTTCGACGACCGTGCTCGCCTGCCGCTGCCCGAAGCTCATCGCCCCCGCGATGAACACGAATATGTATGAAAACCCGATCACGCAGGACAATATCGAAAA
>JAEEYN010000056.1 GCA_016288175.1 Bacillota bacterium
CGTTCAAAATATATTGCGATTTCGGCAAAAAACGGCTTGACAAAGCGTTTTTTTGCGGATATAATGTCCCGGCAAATGAATATCCGCCATAGACAGCAGGTGCTTTTTCGGAAGGAAAAGCTCAATATCCCGCCGAGGTGAAGCCAAATAGTCCCCTTCCGTCCGAAGGGACATTCCCTAAGGACTTAAGCGCTATTCCTCTCCCCTGTGCTATGGATTGGTCCAACTGCCGGGGGATATTTGTTTGAAACTGTGACAAGGAGGAAAATATTCCAAATGGCAAATGCTTCCATTATTGCAATGAAGGAGCAGCACGTTCAGGAGATTTGCGACCGTCTGAAGAAGGCTAAGTCCGTCGTCATGTTCGACTACCGCGGCCTGACCGTTGAGGAGGACACCAATCTGCGCAACGAAATGCGTAAGAACGGCGTTGAGTACGTCGTGCTCAAGAACTCCATGGTCGAAAGGGCTTGCCGCGAGCTCGGCGTGGACGAGAAGGTCCACGAGATGCTCAAGGGGCCGTCCGCTTTCGCGTTCGGTTATGAAGATCCCGTCGCACCCGCAAAGGTCCTGAAGGATTTCGTCAAGAAGGTCAAGAAGTGCGCCGTTAAGGGCGGTCTTGTGGACAACGCAGTCACCGATCCCGCCGGCATCGACGCTCTTGCCGATCTGCCTCCCCGTGAAGTTCTCATCGCCCGTATGCTGGGCAGCATGATGAGCCCCGTCACCGGTCTGGCGATCGCTCTCGACCAGCTCGCAAAGAAGCTCGGCGGAAATGCCGAGGCCCCCGCTGCCGAGTAAGCAGCATCCCGCTTTCAAACAAAATTTATTTCGGAGGAAAACAAAATGAATAAGCAGGAATTTATCGATTATATCAAGTCCCTTACCGTTCTTGAGCTCGCAGACCTCGTTCACGCTGTTGAAGAGGAGTTCGGCGTATCCGCCGCCGCTACCGCTGTTGCAGTCGCCGGCCCCGCCGCTGCCGCTGCTGAGGAAGTTGAAGAGAAGACCGAGTTCGACGTCATCCTCAAGGGCTTCGACGCAGCCAACAAGCTGAAGGTCATCAAGGCTGTCCGCGCAGAGCTGGGCCTCGGTCTTGCCGAGTCCAAGGCACTCGCAGAGAGCGCTCCCGCCCCCATCAAGGAAGGCATCTCCAAGGAAGACGCCGAGAAGCTCGCCGCTGTCTTCAAAGAGGCCGGTGCGGAGATCGAAATCAAATAATTTTCTTGTCACAAACAAAGCGGGTCCGGGTTTCCGGACCTGTTTTTTTGTTACGGCCGAATTTTTAACAAATTTTTAACATTTGCTTTGTTGACAGCGGAACAGCTTCATGACATAATTAAATATAAGGAACGGAACATGATAAAATCGGATCTCAAAAAGCATTTCGTTTATCGGCATTTCCGTTTCAAAATATAAACTTGCTTGTTGAACACTCATTGAATGGTATCAAAAGGAGGAATGCCGAAATGAAAAAAAGCCTCTTCATCTTTATTGCGGCAATGATCCTGCTCGCGTGCGTATCCGGCGCTTGCGCCAAAGCGCCCGCCGGCGAAGCAACCGTTCCGACGCAGCTCCCCGAAGCCACGGAAGCGCCGCAGACCACGCCTTACGAAACCGTTTCCGAAACGGAGCCTGCGGGAACCGATGCGCCTTCGGGCGATATGCTCCTTCCGAGCCCGCCGCATGATATCTTTGAGGTCTTTTCTTCTTATACCGAACTCGCCTCCGCTTTTTCGGACAGCAGTTCAAACGAATATGCTAAATTGCATACATGCTATTACGCGGGAGGCATGGAAGCTTTAGGTTTAGCCTATAATACGTTTATCAACGGTCTTGAATCGGGCGAGCTGACCCTTCCTCTGCCGCTTATTGACGGAGAACCTGTCGAATTAACAGAACCTGACTGCAAAATCTGGGTTTTTTCGAGGGAAAGATTCAATTTGCCGATGATCGCTTATGATACCACATACGGAGACTTCAGAGTGATGTTCGAGCTTCAGCCGCTTTCGGTCGCTGACGGACTTGAATTAACCGGAAACGAGACGTTTTCCGACGTTTCAAAGATACTGGCGCCGCGTTATCCGACCGAGGACACGCCAAAGGAGCAGTACCCTGACTGGTACATCAGCGTTACTGCGCACGAGATCATGCTGGCAAATGGCATAAAGGTCATGGCAACTGTATTTGAATGGACGCATAACGATGGTATCAGAACCACGTACAGATTGATTTACGGGGATTATATCGTATCAATATGGGCCAGAAGCAACGGCAAAGAGACCAAGCTGCCGGATGATTTCTTCTCTCACTTTTCGCTCGGCGGAAGCATAACGGATTTTCAGCAATAATTCGAATTGCCTATTTTAAATAATCAAGGGGGGAAGGTACAATGAAAAGCAAGCTTATTATTCTGTTGGCTCTTATTACCGCACTTGCATGCTTATTCTCCGCATGCAACAAAGCGCCCGCCGGCGAAGCAACCGTTCCGACGCAGCTCCCCGAAGCCACGGAAGCGCCGCAGACCACGCCATACGAAACAGTTTCCGAAACGGAGCCTGCGGGAACCGAAGCGCCTTCGGGCGATATGCTGCTTGAGTGCCCGCCGGATTATCTCTCTTGGGACTTTTCTTCTTATACCGAACTCGCCGCCGCCTTCTTGGACAAAGATTCTATCGGATATGACATATTGCATACATGGCACCACGCGGGAGGCATGGAAGCTTTAGGTCCCGCCTATAATACTTTTATCAACGGCCTTGAATCGGGCGAGCTGACCCTCCCTCTGCCGCTTATTGACGGGGAACCCGCCCAGTTGGGAAAGCCGGAATACTCGATTGCTGTTTTTTCATATGAAAAATTCAATCTGCCCTGCGTGATGTACTTTATCGAATGCGGCGAAGATCGAGTCATGATCGTGCTGACGCCTCTGTCTGTCGCCGACGGTCTTGAACTGAACGGCAGCGAAACTTATTCCGATATTGCGAAAGTCCTTGCGCCGGGTTATCCGACCGAGGACACGCCGAAGGAACATTACACCGCCGTCGGTTATCTCTCGGTCTCCGCTTGTGAGCTCGAGCTCGCCGGCGGAAGGAAGGTTTGGGCGACTGTACTGGAACGGAGACTCGACGAAAGCAGCCGAAGGATCGACTATAACTTCGTTTATGACGGTTACGTCGTTTCTGTCTGGGAATGGATAAGTCCTGCCGATTACAGCAATTCACATC
The DNA here is from genome assembly GCA_016288175.1 of Bacillota bacterium. GTDB lineage: Bacteria > Bacillota > Clostridia > Christensenellales > CAG-138 > PeH17. The sequence continues at coordinate 3,228 of JAEEYN010000056.1, forward strand.
ATCTTCCCGACTGGTTCTTCTCTCATTTTTCGCTCGGCGGCAGCATAACCGACATTTGATCTCTTCCCGCCGCCGGGGTCGGGATCAAATATTTTCTTGTCATAAACAAAGCAGGTCCGGGTTTCCGGACCTGTTTTTTGTTGTATTCGGTTTTCGCCTAAGAAGAGCTTAAAGCGCCTGCAGCCAGCTTCCGCAGTATTCGCAGCGGGCCGTCTTTCCGCGCGGCACGGCGGTCTTCATCCCGCAGCCGGGGCAGGTGACGGGAACAAGGTCCACCGGTTTATTTGCTTCGATCGCCTCGTTTTCCTTCCGGTCGAGGATATCGTAGGTATTGCCGAGCCCTAGGATCAGGCGGTTATTGGTGTCGTCGAGCCTTGCGTTGACGAAATAGCCCTTCTTGATCATCTTCCGAATGTTCGTCTTCACCGTTTCGAGGGGGATGTTCATCTCCGCCGCGATCGGCTCGATCGAATTTTCCGGATCGGGAGCGATGATCTTAACGTAGTTCTTGAAGTCCTTGATCAGCCTGCGCTGCCGGAAGGAGAAGAAAACCATCGCGCCGCCGGCAGCAAGGAGCACTGCGCCGGCTATTATGCCCCCGATCTGGTCCGTCTCGCCGCTTCGGATCTTCTCCGCCGTTTCCTTTGCCGGGAAACAGAAGGCGAGCATTGCAAGCAGGCCGAAACCTGCAATGGACCATCCGATAATAGTGAAGATCAGCTGCTTTGTTTGCGAGAGCGTTATCTTCGCCTTCGACCTTGTTGAAGCTTTCATTGCGTTTTCCCTCCTTTTGGCAAATTATCAGATCACGCCCATCGCAAGGCGCAGGATCACGACCGCGTCGGTGACGTTGACCGTGCCGTTTCCGTCCATATCCGCGTTATCAAGGCGCGGCAGGGAATCAATGATGCCCATCGCATAACGCAGCACGAGCAGCGCGTCGGTGACGTCGGCCGTGCCGTTGCCGTCCGCGTCGCCGGGAAGAAGCTCCGGCCCGCTGCCGCCGGAATAAGCGACCTCGTCGAGCCAGACGCAGTCGCTGCCGGAGCTCACGCTGTAATCCTTATCGTATTTCCAAACGAAGGTATAGCTGCCGGCCGTTTCGGCGGTCCAGGTATAGCTCTGCCAATCGAGCTCGCCCGATTTTTCGAAAATTTTGCTGCCGTTGACGTTGAAGCTGAATTTATCGTAGCCCTGCTCGGTGCTGACCTTATAATCGAAGCTCAGCGTCTCCCCCGCCTGCATATCGAGAGTCAACGTAACGCTCGAAGTTGAGTTGTCCACGCCCGCGTTGCCGCTGACGCCCGCGACGCGCCCGTCAAGCACGGTGCCGGTGAAACTGTGCTGCGAGGTCGTGAAGGTCAGGCTGCCGCCCTCGGCGTTCAGAGCGAAGTCAAGGTCGATCGGTTCTCCCGCGGGGAGCCAAACGCCGTCGAGCCACGCAACGCGCGCGGTGAACCAGCTGCGCAGGGACGCGACGCCCGCGTCGAAATCCTTGCCCCACATATTGTCGTTGCGGACCGCCGCTTCGGAAAGGTACGCGCCCTGCTTGTCCATCGTGCGGAGCATGAAGGGGATCATTGTGCTGCGGTAATCGGCGTATTTTTCCATCAATGCCGCGCGGAATTCCTCATGATCGTCATAGAGATGGTCGAACCACGGGCAGGAGCTGTTGATCGCCATGAAATCCGCCGGGCTCTGCGCGTCCGGGCAGTCGTAATAATCGTTGTGCTGATAGTCGGCGTTGTTCCAGGTCGTCTCCGGGTTGCCGTAGGCGAGGTCGAAATCCCAGGGCGCCGTCAGGTAAAGGTGGTCGTCCTGCGCCTGCTTATACATATAGCAGCTCGTCTTGAGGTTGCCGTCGATGTTCTTCGCAATCTCCTGCACGATCATGAAATCGATCCACGAAGCGGTATCGACGTATTTCGTGTAGGGTTCGCCGCTCGTTCCCATGATCGAATCATGCAGATCCTGCATGTAGTTTTCAAGGTATGAAAGCATATCGGAAAGCAGGTTCGCGTCGTCCGGCTCCGGTTCCTTCAAAACGAAGTAATCGCGGTCCTGATTCGCCCAATAGGGGCAGTTGAACCACTGGTCGTTCGCGTAATCGATCTTGCCGTCGATATCCTTCTCGATGAAGTAACCGCCTGTCAGCTCATCCGCGTTGGCTTCCTCGATATCGATCTTGTTCGATTCGATCGAAACGCGCTCAACGAGCAGATAGATGCCGTTGTAGCTGCCGTTCAGGTAGACCTCCACGAATTCGCATTTCGGAACGTAGCCGATGCCGTCCAGCATCAGGCCGGATTTGTAGGTCATGTAGTTGCGGATCAGCGAGGGATCGGAATAGCTCGGAATGATCGCGTATTTCTTCGTTTTCGGGATATCCAGCAGGGATTTTTTTGAATCCAGCTTGATCGAATAGGGCTTCTTCGGCTGGCCCCAGGAGGTGTTGCCGCGGCCTTTAATGGAGCCGGTGCCCTCGTAATCGCCGCTTGCGTACTGCTTAGTTCCGAGGGTGAGCACAAAGCTCGCCGCAACGTATTCGTCCTTGCCGATCTGCGAGAACGGGACCTCTGTCGTAACATAAAACTTCGGAAGCTCCGCGACGGAGGCGTAGATGCCGACGGTCAAAAGCTCATCCGCCGTCAGATAATCGCCCGCGACGGCATTGAAGGTGAAGATCTTCGTGCCGTTCGCGCCGTCCGTGACGGTCACGCGATTCGAATGCGCGCGGAAGAAATTGGAATAATCCGCGCTGTAGGTCCAGCCCTCGTCGAAACTCGCCGTTAGGGTGAGAGTGCGGTTTTCGGCGATGCGCAGCATGCCGTATTCCTCAATTACGGAAAGCGCGAACGCCTCCTCGTCGTAATCGAGGGTCACGCCGTCCGAATGATCGGGCGTGATGCGGATCTCCGCGGCTTCCTTTTCGGGAAAGCCCTCGGCCGCCGCCGGAAGAACGATCGCCGCCGTCATAAGCACGGCAAGCAGAGCGCAAAGCAGCTTTTTCATAATTGCATTAACCTCCAAAGGTCTTTCGTTTGAAATATTACACTCACATCCGCCGGTTGTCAATTTCGTTTTCGTTTTCCGTGCGGTAATATTTTTTCAGCAGGTGATGATGATAAAGGATCATGAGCGGAAGCGGCAGCATCACTCCGCCGCAGAGCGCGATCAGCGCGGCAGTGCCGTCCGAAAACATAAACGGCAGCGCGGAAAGAAGGACGCAGAGGCCGTAGATCATCCACATCCTTCCGTGGCTGCGGTTCCAGTCCTCAAC
>JAEEYN010000057.1 GCA_016288175.1 Bacillota bacterium
CAACAAGAAGTTCGGCGACAAGACGTATATCGGATGGAACTTTACAAAGTTCCTCGTTGACCGCGAAGGTAGAGTCATTTCGAGATTTGAGCCTACGGAAGATATGAAAGACGTCCGTGCTTCCGTCGAAGCGGAACTGAACAAATAAGGAAGACGGATGCATGAAATACGGAGAAAGCGCGTTTGATATTATCTATCTGCTCTTTGCGATAGCGGCGGGCATATGCATTCTTTCCAGAAGGCGCGATAAAATCGGAAAGCTCATGGGCTTTGCGACGTTGATCCTCGGGTGCGGTGACGCTTTTCACCTTGTTCCGCGAGTGCTGAATTACTTTGTCGACGTTGATTTTACTGTATGGCTCGGCGTCGGCAAGCTCGTAACGTCGATCACCATGACTGTGTTCTACGTACTGATGTATCGGTTGTGGATCGCCGCTTACGGCAAGCGCGAGAACAAAGGACTCAGCGCGGTCGTGTACGCTCTTGCGACGATCCGCACGGTTCTTTGTCTGCTGCCGCAGAACAATTGGTTTGAGAACAGCAGCTCTGTGCTGTGGGGTGTGATACGCAATATTCCGTTCATCGTGCTTGGGATCATCATAGTGTGCCTTTTCTTTAAAACGCGCAAGGAGATCCGCACGCTCCGTTCGGTATGGCTGCTCGTTGCGCTTTCGTTTTTATTCTACATTCCGGTCGCGGTCGCGGCGCCGCTTCTGCCGATGCTTGGAATGCTGATGCTTCCGAAAACCGTATGCTATATGATCCTGATCGGAGTGTTTCTAAAGTATTCATCCGATATAAATGCAAATAAATAACCGAGAGGAGAAATTGATATGAAGAAGACATTGATCGCGTACTTCAGCGCAGGCGGCGTTACAAAAAGGGTCGCTGAGAACATGGCCAAGGCGACCGGCGCGGACCTGTTTGAGATCGAGCCCGCCGTCAAATACACCCGCGCGGACCTCAACTGGATGGACAGGAAGAGCCGCAGCACCGTCGAGATGCAGGATCGCTCCTGCCGTCCCGTGATGGCGAAGACTGCGGACGTATCCGCATATGAAGTGGTGCTCGTCGGCTTCCCCGTATGGTGGTACCGTGAGCCCTCCATTATCGATACGTTCATGGAGAGCGCCGATTTTGCCGGCAAGACCGTTGTGCCCTTCTGCACATCTGGCGGTTCAGGCCTCGGTGATTCCGCCGCAAACATGCAGGCTCTTGCTCCTGGCGCGAAGGTCGTTAACGGCAAAAGGTTCTCGGCCAACGCATCCGCCGATGAGCTTAAAAACTGGGCGGAGCAGTTTTGATGCAGTGAAACATCGTACTGTAACAGCGGCGGCTCTTCTCCTTGCCGTATTCGTCTTCCTTTACGGCGCGTGAAAGAAGGAAAAGCTTAATCGGCTGCTGCGGTTCTGCACGTTCTTCCTCTGTGGATTGGCGCTTGAGGAATCGGCGGCGGTGTTCATCCTCGCAAAGCCGCTGATACGGATTTTCATTCAGAATCCGTCCATAATCGAAGACGGAGCGGTATTTCTTATCGCAGCGGCTCTAGCCGGATACAAGGGATTCATTGCAGTTCACCTTTTCGCGGACTTTCTCAGCGGGCTGATCGCTTTGATACTGTTCAGAACGATGAACCTCGGCCGCAAAATGGCGGAATAGCTGAGCGTTTCGCGCTCCGCCGTTTTCAAACCTCCCTGTTCAGGATCCTGTAGATAAGATCCATATCAAGCCCTTCACGGACGGCCGCGGCCAGCTTATCGTACTGGGCTTCCTTATAGGCCTTCGGGTCGAACGATTCGAGCGACGAGAAATCGGCGCTCTTTTTTTCGCAGAGGGCTCGCAAAATGGTTTCGGCTATGCCCGGCGCGTCGAAGATGCCATGGACGTAGCTGCCGTAAACGCTGCCGTTTGAAATGACGGCGGGAAGCTTGCCGCTCCTGCCCATGTGTATCTCATAGCCTTCGTAGGCAAGTCCGCTTAAAGGAGCGAAAAGTCCTGTGATCTCCGGAAAAACGCCGCTTGTCTGCCGCTGCACTTTTTCGCCTTCGAACACGGTCGAAACGGTCAGAAGTCCCATACCGGCGATCTCCTTGATGCCGGAAGCTTCCACGCCCGCGGGGTCCGCAACGCTCGTGCCGAGCATCTGATACCCTCCGCAGATGCCGAAGATCGGAGTTCCGCGGGAAGCCGCCTGCTTGATTCTCGCCTCAAGCCCGCTCTCACGAAGCCAGACGAGGTCGGAGATCGTGCTCTTCGTTCCGGGGATGACGATAAGGTCCGGTTCGCCCAGCTCGGATGGTTTTGCAATATAGCGAACGGAAACGTTTTCAAAGCGTTCGAACGGCGCAAGGTCGGTAAAATTGGAAATGCGCGGCAGGCGGACGACCGCGATATCGATGAGCTTTGCCGCCGTGTCGCGGGAGAATCTTTCGGAGAGGCTGTCCTCGTCGTCGATGTCGACGTGCAGATACGGCACGACGCCAGCGACGGGTACGCCGCAGAGTTTTTCGAGCATCTCAAGACCCGGTTCGAGTATTCTCTTGTCCCCGCGGAACTTATTGATGACGGTGCCCTTGATGCGCGCCCGCTCGTCTTCTTCAAGCAGAGCGACGGTGCCGTAAAGCTGCGCGAAAACGCCGCCGCGGTCGATATCGCCTACGAGCAGCACCGGCGCGTCGACGAGCTTCGCAAGGCCCATGTTGACGATATCCTCGCTTTTCAGATTGATCTCGGCGGGGCTGCCCGCGCCTTCGATGACGATGATATCGTTCTCCGCGGCGAGGGAATTATACGCCTCCATGATCGCGGGGATGAACTCGTGCTTGCGGCGAAAATACTCCATCGCGCGCATATTGCCGATTGGCTTGCCGTTCACGATGATCTGGCTGCCGACGTCCGTGGTGGGCTTCAGAAGGATCGGATTCATGCGGACATCCGGCTCCTTCCCCGCCGCCTCGGCCTGCACGACCTGGGCTCGCCCCATCTCGAAGCCGTCCTTTGTGATAAAGGAATTGAGCGCCATATTCTGGCTTTTGAACGGCGCAACGCGGTAACCGTCCTGCCGAAAAACGCGGCATAGACCGGCGCAAATGAGGCTCTTGCCCGCGTTGGACATAGTGCCCTGGATCATTATGTTTTTTGCCATAAAATACCTCTTATTGCTTCGATGAGCCGGTCGTTTTGCTCCGGGAGTTTGACCGCCGAACGGAAGAAACCGGACCCAAGACCGACGTAGTTGGAGCAGTCGCGCAGCGCGATCCCGCGTTTTTTAAGCTCCGTGCCAAGGCAAGGATCGCTTTTAAGCAGCAGGAAATTCGCGTCGGATGGGAATACGGTCAGCCTGAGCGAGGAAAGCTCACCTGCTATTCTCGGACGCTCTTTTTCTATAAGCCGCTTTGTTTTTTCAATGTAACCGGTCTCCCGGAGAGCGGCGGTACCGGCTTCTTGGGCGATGGTGGATACGTTCCACGGCTGCACCGTGCGGGACATCTTTTTTAGCAGTTCCGCGTCCAACGAGATCACGTAGCCGAGCCGGATCCCCGCCATGCCGTAAATCTTTGTGAACGCTTTAAGCACGGTCAGATTCGGGTATGACGAAGCCTTGCCGACATAGCTTTTGCCGCCCGTGAAGTCGAGAAAGCATTCGTCGGCAAAGAGCCGGATGCCAAGCCGTGCGCAGGTCTCGAGAAGCTCTGCTTTCAGCAAAGGATCCGTCAGCCTTCCGGTCGGATTGTTCGGATCGCAGAGGAAGACCGCGTCCGGGCGGAGTTTTTCGATATCCGAAAGCAGCCTTTCCGTCACGGCAAAGCCCTCGTCCTCCCGAAGCAGATGCCGGCGGACTTCGCAGCCCGCGCGTTCAAGCGCAAGCGAGTATTCGGAGAACGTCGGCGCAAGCTCCAGCGCGGTCTTCGGCTGCACCGCTTCACAGTACGAATAGATCAGCTCCGCTGCGCCGTTGCCGCAAAGGATGAACTCCTTCGGGACGCCCTCGTGCGCCGCGATCGCGGAAATGAGCTTGCGGCAGTACGGGTCGGGATAGCGGTCGAGCACTTCAAGGCAGGCGGAAATTGCCGTCTGTACCCCCTCCGGGAGCCCGAAAGGATTGGTGTTGGCGGAAAAATCGAGGTCGATATCGCCCGCATATACATCCCCGCCATGGGGGTTTTTCGTGTTATAAAGCATGGATCAGATACAGCACGAGGAGCCGAAGCCCCGAGAAGATAACAAGAGAAAGAAACGCTGTCACGAACATAATGACGTTCGCCCGTTTTATGTCCTCGGTCTCGATCTCCCGAAGAGGGTCGCCGATAAACTCCTTTTTATGGAGCGCGCCGTGGTAATAAGCGTCGCCCGCGAGCCGCAGGCTAAGCAGCCCCGCCATCACGGATTCGGTCTGCGCGGAGTTGGGGCTCGCATGCTTATAGCGGTCGCGCTTGAAAATGCGCCAACCGTTTTTGAGGCTGAAGCCCGAAATACCGCCCGCAAGCAGCATGATGAGCGCGGAGAGCCTTGCCGGAATGAAATTGAAAACGTCGTCCATTTTCGCGGGAACCATCCCGAAATTTTTGTACGGCGGTTCGATGTAGCCGAGCATCGAATCCATCGTGTTAACTGCCTTATAGAGCATCCCGAGTGGCCCGCCGCCGATCGCGAGAAACAGCAGCGGCGCGATCACGCCGTCGGAGGTATTCTCCGCGACGGTCTCCACCGCAGCGCGCGCAACGCCCTTTTCATCCAAAGCATCGGTGTCACGCCCTACGATCATCGAAACGGCGCGGCGGGAAGCGGAGATATCGCCCGAATCAAGGGCTTTTTTTACCTTCATGCTCTCACGGCAGAGGCTTCTTGCGGCAAGGCACTGCCAGCTCATGACGCTTTCAATGCCAAAACCGAGCCACGGCGAAACATGATAGCAAAGCATCAGCAGCGCCGCGG
>JAEEYN010000058.1 GCA_016288175.1 Bacillota bacterium
AATGCGGAATAATAAGCGCAAAAGCAAACCCACGCACAAAATATCATTGAAGATGCTGAAAGGAGCATACAGAATGAAAGCGTATCTCGAAGCTATGGGCATCATCGACCCCAAGGCGATCCACCGCAACCTCTCCCCCGCGGAGCTGACCGAAAGGGCGCTCGCACGCGGCGAAGGCAAGCTTGCAAATACCGGCGCGCTCGTTATCAACACGGGCAAGTACACCGGCAGGTCCCCCAACGACCGTTTCATCGTCGATACCCCGAACATCCACGACAAGGTCGACTGGGGCAAGATCAATATGCCCATCGAGAGGGCAAAGGCAGACGCCATCTTCGGCAAGATGTGCGCCTATATGCAGAACCGCGAGGTCTTCATCGTTGACGGTTACGTCGGCGCCGATCCCGCCTATTGCCTGCCCATCCGCGTCGTCTGCGAGAACGCCTCTTCCGCTCTGTTTGCGACCCAGGCGTTCGTCCGCCCGTCGAAGGAGCAGCTCGAAGGCTTCAAGCCCGAGTTCACAGTGCTCTGCTGCCCCGGCTTCAAATGCGTTCCGGAGCGCGACGGCACCAACTCCGAAGCCGCGATCATCCTCGATTTCGAGTATAACCGCGTCACGGTCGCCTGCTCCATGTACTCCGGCGAGATCAAGAAGGGCATGTTCTCCGTCATGAATTTCCTCATGCCGGAGCGCGAGGTTTTCCCGATGCACTGCTCCGCCAACATGGGCCACGACGGCGATACCGCGCTGTTCTTCGGCCTTTCCGGAACGGGCAAGACCACCCTTTCCGCCGACCCGAAGCGCATGCTGATCGGCGACGACGAGCACGGCTGGTCCAATGACGGCGTCTTCAATTTCGAGGGCGGCTGCTACGCGAAGTGCATCAACCTCTCCAAGGAGAACGAGCCCCAGATTTGGGACGCGATCAAGTTCGGTTCCCTCGTTGAGAACGTCATTATGGACGAAGAGAGCCGCGTGCTCGACTATAACGACAATTCCATCACCGAGAACACCCGCGTCGCGTACCCGGTGGAGTACATCCCGAACTGCGTCATCCCCGGCATGGGCGGCCATCCGAAGACCGTCATCTTCCTCACCGCGGACGCTTTCGGCGTGCTCCCGCCCATCGCGAAGCTCGATAAGAACATGGCGATGTATCATTTCGTGACCGGCTATACCGCGAAGCTCGCGGGCACCGAGCGCGGCGTCAAGGAGCCCCAGGCGACCTTCTCCACGCTGTTCGGCGCACCGTTCTTCATCCGCCATCCCTCCGAATACGCCGAAATGCTCGGCAAGCGCATGGATGAGCACAACGCCAACGCGTTCCTGATCAACACCGGCTGGTCCGGCGGCCCCTACGGCGTCGGCAGCCGCATGAAGATCAAGTACACCCGCGCGATGGTCACCGCGGCGCTCACCGGCGCCCTCAATGACGTCGAGTATGAGCTCCACCCCATCTTCAACGTCTGGGTGCCGAAGACCTGCCCCGAAGTTCCGGATGAGGTCCTCAACCCCCGCGAAATGTGGGCCGATAAGGAAGCCTACGATAAGGCCGCGCAGGAGCTTGCGAATATGTTCGTTAAGAACTTCAGCAAGTACGGCAATATGCCCAAGCATATCATCGACGCCGGCCCGAAGGCGAAATAAAGATTAAAGCAAAGTAAAACAGCGGAGCAGATGCTCCGCTGTTTTTTGTGGAAGATGTTTTCCGATACCGGAAAACGATGCTTGGCCTTACGGTTGTTTATTGTGTTTAAGCAGCCACTTTACGGGATTGTTTTCAATGTATTGATAATGCTCAAGATAATCCTTTTCGTTTCCGATCACGTGATCATAAAAAACCCTTTTGCCAAATCGAAAAACCGAGCCTGCGTGAAACGCTTCGTTTAAGGCTTACGCCCCTACAATTACGTTTTCCCTTTTACGCGATTCCCATCGCGATACGCATTATCATCAGCGCGTCGGTGACATTGACGGCGCCGCTGCCGTCCATATCGCCGATGGCGAGCTGTTCGTCGGTCAGGGTGATTATGCCCATCGAATAGCGTAGGACGAGCACGGCGTCCGTGACGTTAACGGTGCCGTTCATATCGATATCGCCCCGCGGATACGGGATCACGCCGGAAACAAGTATCACGCATTCCGCCTCAAAGAACATATCGGGATGCAGCACCTCGTCCGTGGCGCGCACGGTTATCACCGCTTCGCCGCTGCCGACCGCAGTAACTGTCGCTCCCAGGCCGTCCCATTCGACCGTCACGACGCTTTCATCGGAGCTGATCCAGTTGAGAGTATAGTCGCTCGCGTTGCCGGGGATCGGGATTGCCGTCAGCTCGAGCGTCTGACCGACGTGCAGCTCCGCTTCGTGGATATCGAGGTCGATCCCTGTCAGCGGCACGGGTTCGGGTTCCGTGACCGTTCTTGTAATGCCGTAATAGCGAAGGCCGCTCGCCGCGCCGGAGGGCGGGTTATAGACACCGCCGACAGGCTTTACACAGATCGCGCCGCCGCCCTTAACGGAGCACTGGCTGCCGGTGAATACGACGGGACCGAGCAGGGAATAAACGTTTTCAACGCCGTGGTACTGCGCGGGGTCGTAGCCCTCCTGCAGGCGGAAACCGTAGATGCCGCCGAGCACATTCTCCGCGGTGTTCGCCGTCAGCGCGACGCGGAAATTCGCCGTGAAATCGGAGGCGTTCATCCCCGTCACGTTCTCGAAGCCCTGAACGAAGCTCTGCCCTGCGGCAAGCTCGCCCATGATGCCGCGGAAAGTCGTGTTGCCGTACCGGGAATAGATATACTGCGCGTAGAGCGAGACCTGCGCATAGAGAACGAGCAGATCGTCCATCGGCAGATCGTTGTTCCATGAATACATCGAAAAGCCGTTATGCAGCTGAAGCTCCGGAACATACGGGAATTCCACGGGCGGGTTCGCCCAATCCTCATTTTCGCTGTAGATATAGTTGATCCAGCTCTGGATCCGGCTGTAAACGCTCGAGCCGGGATAGCAGATCTCCTCCGCGGCGGCGCTCATCATCTCATTGACCCAGGTGTCGGTCATGCCAGCCTCGGAGAAATTGATCAGGTGCTGGTATTCATGCACCATTGTGCCGTAGGTCCTCGAGATATCGTCGCTGACCTCGCCCGCGGCGTTGACATAGTGCACGCCCGGATAGGTATCGATATTGAGGATCGGCATACCGTTCAGATAAAGATCCAGCGCGTAGAAATAGCCGCCGATATAGCCCTGACCCGGCTGCCAGCCGTCGTCGATATTGTAATAGAGCATATTGAGCCGCCCGTCGCCGGAGGAGCCGTTGCTGTGGTCGCCGAAGGAGGACTGCATGAGAGCGAACTTCGAATCGAACTCATCCGCCGCCATCTGCGCGAAATCGGGGTTTATCGAATCGAGCGGCCAAACGTTCTCCGCGGTGGATGTCGGCGTCCAGATATAGCAGTGTTCGCCCTTTGCAAGCACTTTGAATTCCATCATCATGCCCGCCGGGGAGTAATTGAGGATCATAAAATTATGCGTATCGCCGACGTTGAACGAATCCTGCGTCTGCGGCGGCTCGCCCGGCGCCTTCGTGAAGCCCGCCTCCGCCGCCTTTTCCGCAAGCGCGCCGTCGACGTCGATCCGGTAAAGCGTGTCCGACGATGCTGTCGGGCGGTTCGCGGCGGCGCCGACCTCGGTTTCAATGAGGCCCGTCATATTGCCGGTGCTCTTGCTGTCGCTTTCAGTTGTCGCGGGGTTGTATATCACGACGTAATCGCCGCTGTAGCCGTCGCTGCCGTCGGTATCGATCACAATATCCGAAGCGATCCCTTTAGGCGCGGCGTCCGTGACCGCGGGCAGCGCCGACGGGAATACCGTCAGCACAAGGATCGCGGTCAGGATCAGTGCAAGCTTTTTTTTCATTGCGTATTTCCTCCGTTTCGTCCGGTCCGGCCATGCGCGGCCGGGTTTTCGTTCAGGATGATTATATCATATTTTATCATAAAATAACAGCTCGGCAGCGCCGAATTCAGCTCGAGAAGTGAATTTAAGTCTCGTCAGCCGTCATTGACACCTCATCAGTCTTCGCGCCGCGCTGCGCCGCCTCAGCCAGCTTCCCCCTCAATGGAAAGCCTTTAGCGGCTTTCAGCTAAATTGCGCCCGGCTTCAGAGAAGCAGGGCGCAGCTTTCGACAATTTGTTTTTACGCCAGTCCCATCGCGATGCGCATGATAGTCAGCGCGTCGGTGACGGTTACGCGGCCGTCGCCGTCCATATCGCCGATCTCGGTCTCGAGTTCATCAAGGGTGATGAGACCCATTGCCGAACGGAGCGCCATGATCGCGTCCGTAACGGTTACGGAGCCGTTTTGGTCGATATCGCCGGGGATGTATGACGGTGCTTCGCCGACATAGCCGGGAACATAGACATTGTCGACCCAGCCGCAGTCGCTGCCGGTGTTGACGCTGTAATCCTTATAATACTCCCAGCTGAAGGTGTAGGTGCCGGTCGAAGGCGCGGTATAGCTGATCGTATTCCAGTCGACGGTGCCGCTGATATGCTCGCGCTCCGAATCGTTGACGAAGAACTTCAGGATATCGTAATTCGATTCGCTGCTGACCTTCCAATCGAAGCTCATCGTGTCGCCCGCGCTCATCTGCACCGTAACGCTGAAGCTCGAGCGGGAGGTGCTGACGCCCTCGTTCGTGCTCTTCGCGGCAAGCCTTGTTGAGGTATCGGAAAGATCGACCTCCCACGGATAGCTGCTTGCGGTATTTTCGAAATCGAGAAGGCCGTTTTCGACGTTCAGCGCGTCGTTGAGGGTCGGAAGGCCGAGCACACGGACCGTCGCCGCCGCGGAATACCAGCGGTCATTCAGAAGGTCGTGCGCGCGGCAGGTGATCGTCGCCGTTCCCTGCGAAACGCCGGTGACGACGGCTTTCTTGTTATTGCCCTGAACGCTCGCGACGGAGGGATCGGAGCTCGTCCAGGTCAGTTCATAGTTGTTCGCGTTCGTCGGCTCCCGCAGCGCGGAAAGGTTCAGCGTTGTTCCGACATAGACCTGACCCTGCGTCGGGGAAACGCTTATTCCCGTCAGGGCGACGGGTTCCGGGGGCTCCGTATTCAAAGTAACGCCGAAATAGCGGAGGCTCGTGCTCGCGCCGGAGGGCGGGAAGTACACGCCGTCCACGGGCTTGACCGTGATCGCGCCGCCGCCCTTGATCTGGCAGCTGGAACCGGTGAAAACGACCGGCGCAAGGAGGTTATAAAGGTTCGGAACGTCGTGATATTCGGAAGGATCGTAGCCCTCCTGCGGCACGAAGCCGTAGATGCCGTCGTAATCCTCCGGGGAGGAGTTCGCCGTCATCGCGATGCGGAAATTCTGAACGAATTCCGAAGCGCTCTGCCCCGTCACCGTCTGGAACGCCTGGGGGAAATCCTTACCGGAAGCCAGTTGGACAAGGAGTTGGCGGTAAGTGGTGTTGCCGTACTGGGTGAAGATATACTGTGCAAAGAACGAGACCTGTGCATAAAGCGCGAGGCGGTCGTCCATTTCGAGATAATTGCTCCAATCGTACATCGAGTAGCCGTTATGGAGGCTCCAGGAGGAAACGTATTCATGCTCCGCGGGCGGATTGAGCCAGTCGTCGTTTTCGCTGAAACGATAGTTCATCCAGCTCTGCACGCGCGGCGCGATGCTCGAACCGGGGTAGCAGATCTCCTCCGCGGCGGCGCTCATCATCTCGTTGACCCAGGTGTCGGAATAACCGCACTCGGAATAGTTGATGAGGTGCTGATACTCATGCACCATCGTGTTGAAGGTATCCTCGATGCGGATGATGACCTCGCCGTTCGGGCGGGTGTAGTAAACGCCGGGATAGGTATCGATATTGAGGATCGGCATATTGTTGCTGTAAAGGTCGCTCGCGGAGAAGAAACCCGCAACATAGCCCTGGCCGGGCTGCCAGCCGTCGTCGATATTGTAATAGAGGATGTTCAGCCTGCCGTCGCCCTGGCTGCCGTTGCTGTGGTTGCCGAAGGAAGACTGCATGAGATCGAACTTCGAATCGAACTCCGCCGCCGCGATATCGGCGAAGGTCGGGTCGATCGAATCGAGGGGCCAGACGTTGGACTGCGTTGAGGTCGGCGTCCAGATATAGCAGTGGTCGCCCTTCGCGAGGACCTTGAATTGCACATTCGTTGAGGAAAGCGGGCAGTAGGTGCCGTTCAGTTCGAAATAATGGGTGTCGCCGACGTTGAAGGAAAGGCTCGCTGCGCCGGTATCGCCCGCTTCGGGCTTATCGATGCCCGCGGCTTTGGCTTCCTCCGCCATCTCGGGATCGACGTCGATGCGGAAGGCGCGGTCGGGCGTTTCCCCCGCTTTCGGGGCGGAAAGGCTTTCGCCGATCTCGGTCTCGATCAGGCCGGACATGTTGCCGGTGCTCGCGGAGCCGCTGTAGCTCGTTGAGGGGTTATAGATCACAACATAGTCGCCGGAATAGCCGTCGCTGCCGTCTTCGTCGATATCGACGCTGCTGTTGACGAGACGGACGCCCTCCGGAGCGGTTTCGCGCACGGCTTCCGAAAGGATCCCCGAGGGAAGAACGGAAAGCGCAAGCACGATGGAAATCAATGCGCAGAGCAGTTTTTTCATTATGAACTCCTTATTGTTTATTCGCGGGTCCCCGCCCGCAAACCGTCGCTTAGAATTATATCACATCCCGTCCGCCGTTCGTAGAGCGCATGTAAATATATTATACCGGTTGCCATGCCGGGAAAACACGGCTTCCGTTCAGCCCAATAAAAAGGCGGCTTTGCCCTCGGACAAAACCGCCTGCGTTGTTTATTCACCGGTGCGCCTTCTCCGGCATCCGGTCCGTTACGAAACATTGAGCGCGATGCGCATGATGAGCACGGCGTCGGTGGCGTTCAC
This sequence comes from Bacillota bacterium, assembly GCA_016288175.1. Taxonomy (GTDB): domain Bacteria; phylum Bacillota; class Clostridia; order Christensenellales; family CAG-138; genus PeH17. Next base: position 6,930 of record JAEEYN010000058.1, read on the forward strand.
AACGCCGTCGCCGTTGACGTCGCCGTTCAGAAGGCCCTGTCCTTCAAGCGCGATGATGTTCATCGAATGGCGAAGAGCCAGCAGCGCGTCGGTCGTGTTGACAACGCCATTGAGGTCGATGTCGCCGATGAGCCCCGCCGGAGGATTCTCCTCATACTGCGCTGTAACGGTCAGATCGCCCGTGACGTTTGAAAAATCGACGTCCCAGCCGATAAAGGTCCAGCCGGCGCGGACGGGATCCGCAGGCGCGGTCGCCGCTCCGCCTTCCGGGATATGCTGGGTCGAGAGCACTGCACCGTTCCAGTCGACGAAGGTGACGGTATAGTATGTAACATCGTCGTTCATCTGAACGCCCGTGACTTTTTTATAGAGTTGGACGGAGGCGGCGGTCTTGGGCGCGTTGAAAAGGTTGGAGTAATCGCCCGCCGTCGGAACGAAGGTCACATACCTCGTGCCCTTGGAATAATCATAGCTGAGCTGATGCGTCTGCTCATCCCAGAGCCAGTTGGTCGAATAGCTCGAACCGTTTTCGGGATAAAGATCGAAGCTGTTCTGCCAGGCGGAAACGCGGAGATGATAATTCCTGTTGTAGGCGGATCGGATGATGTAATAGCCGTTCTGCTCGTAGAACAGCCATTCCGTGTTTTTCATCACGGCGTCGGGATAGACCGATGTGTCGATATCGGTGATCGCGCCTTCGTCATCGACAACGGCCTTGATGCCGTAGGAATAATAACAGGTGCTGTAGCTTACATAGTATGGATTCTGAACATAAGTGCCGAGGGGATTCGGGTTATAGTTCATCAGAACATAAACTTCCCCGCCGTTTTCGGAGCCGATGAGGTATTCGACGCCGGTCTCGATCGTATCGGTCGGAACATATTTCGTGTAATGGAAGCCGTTGAGGACTGTGACCGTTGCCGAGGAGGACAGCACCGCGCCGGTATCCCTGTCCGTCGCTGTCGCGGTGATGACGGCCGAGCCGGGAGCATGGCTCTCGACCGTTGCGGCGAACCTGTTTCCGGAAACGGTCGCGACGGATTCATCGGAGCTCGTCCAGACCATATCGTAATTGTTCGCGCCGATAGGATCCCTCACAACAACGAGCTTCGCCGTTTCGTTAAGAAGCAGCTGCGCCGAATCGGGAGTTATCGAAAATTCGTCGAGCGCGACTTCGCCGACGGTGACGCCGACATATCTGAGGGCGGAGGAAGCGCCCGCGGGCGGGTTGAAAACACCGTTCACGGGGCGGACGGTGATGAAGCCGCCGCCATAGATCTCCGCCGCGTCGGTGCTTGTGTAAACAACGGGCGAAAGCAGCGAATAGAGGCTTTCGAGGCCGTAATAGGCGGAGGGATCATAGCCCTCGTTCATCAAAAAGCCGTAACCGGAGGCGGGATCGTTCGCGATCATGCTCGTGAAGAAGCCGCCCCAGATCTGCTCGAGGGTCATTCCCGTTGCGGCAGTCAGCGCGTCCAGCGAATTCTGAACGGTGTCGCCGCTGTTCGCCTCGATGATCTGCTTATAAACGGAGGTGCTGCCCGTTGCCGTATAAAGATACTGCGTGAAGAGCATGACCTCGGCGTATCTTGCATAAATGTCGAGCTGACTCGAATCCCACGCCGTCAGCGAGCCGCCCTTATGCAGGTCGAAATCGGGGTTGTAGGCATACTCGACCGGGGGATTCGTGAGCTCCTGCGCCGAAAGCTTATAGTTATGCCAGCTCGGGATCCTTTCATAAAGGCCGCTGCCGGGGAAACAGAGCTCCTCCGCAGAGCCGGAGAGCGCTTCGTTGAGCCAAACGTTCATCCCGCCCGTTTCGGAGAAGTTGATGCAGTGCTGGAATTCATGAACGAGGGTGCCGAAGCAGTCGTCGAAATGGTCGATCGTCACGCCCGCGGCGTTGGTGTACTGAATGCCGGGCCAGGTGTCGATATGGATCATCGGAAGGCTGTTGTAGGTGAAATCCTCGGACCAGAAATAGCCCGCGACATAGCCCTGACCGGGCTGCCAGCCGTCGTCGATATTATAGAAAAGCAGGTTTACCTTGCCGTCCCCGTTGACGTCGTTGAAATCGCCGTAGGAGGCCTGCATGAGCTCGAATTTTTCGTCGAAACGCTCCGCGGCGATCCTGCCGTAGGAGCTGTCGATGCCGTCGAGGGGATGATAATCGGAATTCGTGACGGTCCAGATCGTACAGTGCTGACCGACATAGATGACCTTGAACTCAACGGAGGAATCGCTCGTTCCAGTCGGGCTGTAGTTATAGATATTGAAGGTATGGGTGCTGCCGACGGGATAGGCAGCCCTCTCGGCGCCCTTTTCGGGGGCGGGTGCATCGGGCTTGAACAGGGAAACCTCGTGATCGACGTCGATGATGTACGGGATATCCGGATTCGTCGGTTCAAAAGCATCCGCGCCGCGCGAAGGAAGGATGTTCGCGTTGACGTCCGTTTCAATGAGGCCTGCAAGCGAGCCCGTCGAAGCCGCGGTCGCCGTGTCGGCGGAGGGATTGTAGATCACGACATAATCGCCGGCATAGCCTCCGGCGGGATCGGTATCGATCGTAACGCCGGTGTTGATGAGTTTCGCTTCCTCTCCCGTTTCGCCGCCAGCTGAGGGCAAAGCGGAAAGGAGCATCAGAAGCGCGAGCGCGAGGCCGAGAAGTTTTTTCATATGTTTTCTCCTTTTGTTTCTGCGTCTCCTCCCCTGCCGCGGCCAGCCGGATCGAAAACGCTGCCCGATGATTATACCATATAACGCATTTCTTCGTAAGTATACAATTGACCTTTTTCGCGCTCAGCCCGTTTTGCGCATAAAAAAGCAGGGCTCCCGAAGGAACCCTGCCTTTGATCGTTCGATCAGTCGAGGGGCATGAATTTTGAACCCATCGCAACACGCATGATCAGAACAGCATCGGTCGCGTTGACAT
>JAEEYN010000059.1 GCA_016288175.1 Bacillota bacterium
AAGGATCCCTCCCCACCGGCGCACTCAACAGAGTCGACCCACTTCATCGGAAGGTCTGCGATCTGTATTTCGAGGCAAAAAAGGACCCGAATTACGGCAGCGCGATCAGCGGAATAGACTCCGCTTATAATGCGCTTTACAAGGCGGTTTTCGATACCTCCATGCTAAAGACCCTCCCGACCGGATATCAAACCGTATACCTGTCCAAGATCGCCGATCTTCAGCAAGCGATCATCGATCTGAAGATCGAGATGAGCAAAAACAAATGATCCGCCTCATATCGGCCTGATGTATTCGCCGATGAGCTCAACGAGCGCATCCGCCTCCTTCGGCGCATAGCGCGGTGAGATCGCGAGGGAAACGAAATCGTATCCTCCGCTGCTGCGGAAGGTTCTGTAATCATCATAGACACGGAAGGGGATCGTCGGTTCCTTTCCGTTTTTGTTTTCGAAGAGCGCCTGCGCGAATGATGAGAGCCGGATCGAAGCATATTCGCCGGCCTCGTTTTTTATTGCGAACGAAGGGATATCCGGCCGTGATCTCGGGTTGCGGACGTTTTCGAGCGCTTTGACCCAGCGGAAGGCGAGCGTAAAAAGGAGATAGTTCGCCTCATCGAGCTGCTTCATTTTATAATAGCGTTCGATATCCGCGCGCTTATCCGGCGCCAGCGGCAGCACGGAGTTCAAAACAAAGCCGGGGCCGGGCTTTCCGATTCCGAGATCGCTGTGCGCATCGACGTGTGTGACCGCAAACGGCACGGTAAGCAGACCCTTTTCGATCAGTTCTTTCCAGAGAACGAGCGCACCGTCATGCGTTTCAAACACTCTTCCGGGGATCGGACGGTCGGCGGAAAGGCCGCAGTTTTCCTCTAAAAACAAACGGACCGCCTCCCTGCTCCAAGGCTCATGTCCGGCAAGAGCCGGTCTCTCCCCCGGCTCCGCAAGCTCACAGCAGTCGGCAAGGAAAAAATCGAGATCGATATCAAGAACGCGCATAAGCACTCCTTTCGATCCTATTATAGCATAAACGAACGAAAACGGAAGCGGAGACTTTTCCCCCGCTTCCGCCTTGCGTTCCGATATTACTTTTTTCCGAGCTCCCGGACGGCTTCCTCCGCAAAGGAGTTATCTATCAGCGTTTTGAATGCAACGCGTTTTGCGAGCTCGCCGTTCGAATCCATGATATCCTGCAGCCTTGTGAAAGCATCCTCGGTCATGACCGGCGTTTTCATCCAGGAATCCGTCTCGCGGTAGCTTTTTGCAACGAGCTCCAGCGTTTCGACGTCCGTATCCGGGAAAAAGCCCTGCATCGCCTCCGCGATCTCGCGATCCGTCGAATTCCAAACGAAGAGCTGCCCGCGATAGACAGCGCGGACGAACGCGCTCACGAGTTCCGGGTCGTTCCGGATCGTCTGCGGCATCGTCATAAAGGCAGTATACGGGACTTCGCCCGATTCAAGGCCGATATTCGCGAGGATGTAACCGCCGCCCGCACGCTCAAACAGCGTCGCGGTGGGTTCGAAAAGCGTTACGTAATCCCCGGTCCCGCCCTCAAATGCGCCTGCCATGAGGTTGAACTGGACATTGCTGATGACCTCGACATCCTCGCCGGGAGTCAGGCCGTGCTGTTTCAGAACGTAATTGAGCGTCATGAACGGCATTCCGCCGGGGCGGCCGCCGATCACCGATCTGCCGCGCAGGTCCTCCCAGGAAAAGCCGGCTGAAGGCTCCCTGCCGATCAGGAACGAGCCGTCGCGTTTCGTCAGCTGTCCGATGACCATCGGATGATTCCTGCTGCCTTCGTTCACGACGTATACGCCTGTTTCCGGGCCCATAAGAGCAAAGTCGGCGTCGCCGGAGATCAGCGCGGTCATGCTTTTGTCGCTGCCGCCGCCGGTGACGATCGTCAGATCGATCCCCTCCTCCTCGAAATAGCCGAGGCCTGCGGCAACATACAGCGGGGCATAGAAAACGGATCTTGTAACTTCATTCAGCGTCACCTTTTTGAGCGCTTTCTTCTCCCCGCCGCAGCCGAATGCGAGCGGGACAAGGCAGCAGACGGCAATAAAAAGAGCAAGTATCTTCTTCATTGAAAACCTCCTAAAGAACTACCTGCTCTAATAATATTCAGTTGACGCTTTTTTGTGATTTTCGGCTTATTTTGCCGAACTCCCGGTTTCTTCCTCGATGCGGCCGTTGCCCTCTTTCCTGATGAAGGTCTTGATGCCGTAATGGAAGAACGAAGCGATCGCTGTCGCAATGGCAAGCCAGTAGACCGGAAGGTGGATATAGTAGGTTTCCCAACACCTGTTGAGATGGCAGAACGTCAGAAGGATCGCGAGGCAGAAGAGACCCGTCGCGATCTTTCCGAACCAGTCGGCGTAAACGACGACCTTGCGGGTATAGAGATACGCGCCGATAACGATCATCAGCACTTCCTTGCAGACAACGGCGATGAGCACATAAAGCGGGATCTCGCCGACGTAATAGAAGCACGACAGCACCGCCATCAGCATCAGCTTATCCGCAAGCGGGTCGAGGACCTTGCCGATGTTCGTTATCCAGTTGTTGCGACGCGCGAGATAGCCGTCGAGGATATCCGTCAAGAATGCCGCTATGTAGACGATCATGCACCAAAGGTACTGCGATTTGGTGAAGAGGAAAATGAATACGCCTACGAGAATCAGTCTGATTCCGGAAAGAATGTTCGGAATGTTTTTCATCTCAAACTCCTGTGGTCAAGGTTCGCATCCGCGCAGGATACGAAACCGCTTATTCAGCCGCGCCGGATACGCAGTTGTTATTATCTTCCGGCAGCTTTCATTATATTCGAATTATGCTCAACATCCGGCAGTTTCCCGACGCCGGAGAGACTGCCGCTGAAGAAAACGCAGAAATGGCCGTCCATACCGTTGGTTTCCGTCGAATCGCTGCCGTGCGGCCAGCACTGCAGGGAAGCGGCGATCTGCTGCCCGCCGATCTCGACTACGACGGGACGTTTGAGGAAATTGTATTCCCCGCCGCAGATTCGCATAAAAGCGGCAAGCTGGTCTTCGTCCGCAAGCTCCATTTCGGCATGGTTCTCGCCTCCGGCGAAGACAACGTCGAAGGTTTCGCCGGTGTAGCAGTCGGTGACGGTATAGACGCTTCCGACAGTCAGAGACGCCTTTACGGCGCTCCATTCATCGGGTCTGCCCGTGGCCTTCAGCTTTGATGAATCCGGGCCTTTGGGGATATGGACCGAATCGGGGATGCGGACGCGCGGCGCACCGATCTCGAAAAGATACTTGAGCGTTTCGGGGCCGGCCCTTCCGTCGACGGCAAGGCTGTTCCCGTAGTCGCTGGAGCGCCGCTGGAATGCCTTGACGGCATCTGCGGTCATCGCACGGTACGCGCCTGTCGGGCGGTAGCAGAGGTATCCGAGGTCGCGAAGGCGGATCTGGATGCGCGTGATCATGTCGCCTGTGTCGCCGTCGGCGTAGATCCTGTCCTTCTCCGGCTCGGATGCTCCGTGAACAGTCAGCGAAACAGCAAGCAGCACAAGCACGAGCAGCGCTATGATCGAACGTCTTTTCAATGCGCATACCTCCTCCCTATATCATCATCATATTATTATAGCATATGTTTGCAGGTTTTTCAACACGCAAAAAGGCTGTGCGCATCAAATCGGGCACAGCCTTCCGCGCCGCCGCGGGAACATGCCTTTGGCGGGATTTAAGGAAGAAACCAGGCAATCTGCGCAGCGTGGGGGAATAACGCCGCGCCGGTAAAAGTGTTAATTCTTGTCGGCTGTCCTTTCGGCAAGCGTGACCTGAAGCTCGACATTGCTGTTGCCGCGCAGGACGGTCACCGTGACCGTATCGCCGATCGCATGGGTATAAAGGATCGAAGCAAGCGAATTGCCGCCGTTGACGCTCTCGCCGTCGATATCGAGAATGATATCGCCGACCTTGAATCCCGCCTTCTCCGCAGGGCTGTCCGCTTCGATATCCGTCACCTTCGGATAGATATAGTAGCTGTAGTAGATGCCGTAGCCGCCGAGGCTGACATCCCTTGTGGCAATGCCGAGATACGGCCTTCCGGTCACAAAGCCGAACTCGATGAGCTCCGAAACGACTTTTGCGGCATCCGAAGAGGGGATCGCGAAGCCGAGGTTTTCAACATTGCTTGCGTCGCTCTTCGCATTTACGATGCCGACAAGGGCGCCGTCGCTCAAGCGGAACAGACCGCCGCCGGAGTTGCCGTGGTTAACGGCCGCATCGGTCTGCAGAAGGGTCATGCGGTTGCCGTCGATCGAAACACTGCGGTCAATGCCGCTGATGCAGCCGCGGGTGCAGCTGTTGGAAAGCTGGCCGAGCATATTGCCGATCGCGAAAACCTTCTCGCCGATCTGCAGGCTGCCGGAATCCGCGAATGCCGCATACGGCAGGTCTGTTGCATCGACCTTTATCACCGCAAGATCGCTGACGCTGTCGCTGCTGACGATCTCCGCTTCATAGCTTGTTCCGTCATTGAGATAAACATAAATTTTGCTTGCGCCGCTGACGACATGCGCGCAGGTCGCGATATAGCCGTCTTCCGAAATAATGACGCCGGAGCCCGAGCTCGAGGGAGTGCTGCCATAGGAGGTCTGCTCCATGATATCGATGCTCACAACGGTCTTCATGCTTTTTTGAATGATTTCGGTCTCGCTGTCGTTTGCGGCGGAGGTGCTGCTTGTGAAAGACACACCGGAGGGAAACGCAGTCGTGCCGCTGCTGCCGGAGGAACTGTTCGCATCGCCGTCCGCCGTCTTTTCCGCGCTGTCATTGGCAGCGTTCTCGAGCTTCGATATCCTTGCGCCGAACAGCGCTGCGCCGACCAGCGAGAAAACGAGGAGCACTGCCAGCAGCGACGTGATGACCACGGCGGATGCAGGCCAGCTTCTCTCATGCTTTGTTTTTGCTGCCGGCGCCTGCTCGCTGCTTTCCGCCGCCCGGCTCAGATATTGTTCACCGATCCTGTTCGACATCTGCTCGGTGTTTGTTTCCGGTCCTTCATTAAAACCGTATTCCATAAAATCGCTTCCTTCCGCTTGCTGAGTTTGTTTTCCGCGCCGTATTCTTCCGGCCGACCGAAAAACTTTTCATGCTCTTATTATAACAGGCGAATGTGTCACTCCGCCGTAAAAACAAGGGCAGTCCGGGAGATTCTTTTTGGATTAAATTTGTCATCGGCGCGAAACCGTATTGTGGCAAAAATCGTTTTATGGTATGGCAAGTTCGGAAATCTCTTGAAACTTGAACCTAAAAGCACTATAATTAAATTGAAAACAATCATTGAGGAGCAATAATATGTCAGCGAAGCAACAGATCCTGATCTGCGACGATCAGCACATCATTCACGAAACCCTCGGCGCTTATCTGAAGAGCGAAGGCTTCGATTATATTTCCGCATATGACGGCGAACAGGCGATTGAGGAATTCAACCGCAAAAAACCGAGCCTCGTGATCCTCGATCTTATGATGCCGAAGAAAAACGGAATGGATGTCTGCAGGGCGATCCGCCAGACGAGCAACGTTCCGATCATTATGCTCACCGCGAAATCCGAGGAGATCGACAGGGTCCTCGGCCTTGAGCTCGGCGCCGACGACTATATCACAAAGCCGTTCAGCGCGCGCGAGGTCATCGCAAGGATCAAAGCCGTTCTCCGCCGCTTCAACATGCAGGAGACCGAGCCCGCTCAGGTCCTCCGCTACGGCAATCTTGAGATCAACATCAATAACTACGACGTCCGCATCGACGGAGAACGCCTCCCCCTGACTCCGAAGGAAGTTGAGATCTTCCAGCTTCTCGCTTCCCATCCCGGCAAGGTTTTTTCGAGGGAGAAGATCCTTTCCCTCGTTTGGGGTTATGATTATTACGGCGACACACGCGCCGTCGATACCCAGATCAAGCGCATCCGCCAGAAGATCTCCCAGCGCGAGGAGAAGGGTTGGACGCTTAAGACCGTTTACGGAGTCGGCTATCGCTTCGAGATCGTCAGCGAACGCGAAGACGGAACCGTTTCGCACGAAAACGAAGCGGAGGATTACGGTACCGACGAATAATCGGGATCCCGTGCTGTTTCTTTGAACCTGCGGCATTGCCCCATCCGGGAATGCCGTCTTTCATCGGAAGAAGAATATGCGCCGTTCAAGCCTTTTAAGGATCATACTGTTTATCATCTCCGCAATGATGATTCTCGTCGTTGCTTTCGTTGCCATACTCTTCACGATCATCGGGCAGGATGTTTACCAGAGCTACAAGGTGGACGAACTCGTTCCCCGCGCGCAGTCGATCTCGCAGCAGATCACGCTGCTTTATCGCAATAACGCCGACCGCCGTACGATCGCACGCAAGGTCTATTCCGATGAATTTTTCGTTTCCGAAGCTTCGCTTTATGTCGTTTTTACCGGCGATACGCCGATATCATCCGACGAACCGAAGGATATGGAAGCCGCATTGCCGATCGTCAATGACTGCTGCGAGCGCGTAATGAGCGGTGAAACGGTCGCGAAGCCGAACACTCCCATCGGCGTCGTTGTCGGCGTTCCGATCTACGACGGGCAGGAGCACGCGATCGGAACTGTCGTGCTCATACATAAGACTGCCCGCGTCCATCAGCGGTTCAATACCCTTGCGCTGAATTTCGGCGCCGCTCTCATCCTCGCAATGCTGCTCACGCTGATCCCGTGCATGCTGATCTTCCGCTCCGTCACAAAACCGATCCGGAAGATCTCCGACACCGCGATCGAGATGTCCAAGGGCGATCTCAGCGTCCGCGCCGAGATCACCGGCAGCGCCGAAGCGCAGCATCTTGCCGAATCGTTCAATGTTCTCGCCGGCGCACTGCAGAGCAATATCGATGATTTGATAATCGAAAGGAACCGCCTCGGAACGGTTTTGAACGGCATCGGCGAAGGCATTGTCGCCGTTGACAAAAAGGGCGAGCTGACCCACTTCAACTCCGCTTCGCTGCATCTTCTCGGCGGCAAAGAGGACGATCGGCCGACTTCCCTTCCCGGCTATCACGAGATCGCCGCGCTCGTTCGCGCTTCGCTCGAAACCAACAGCATCAGGACCGGCACGATGAAGCTCGGCGACCGCGTGCTGAACACGACAGTCACCCCGATCCACGAGGACAACGACAGCCTTTGCGGAGCAGTCGCGCTGATCCGGGACATTACCGAGACCGAACGCCTTGAACAGACGCGCCGCGATTATGTTGCGAACGTCAGTCACGAGCTGCGCACGCCGCTCGCTTCGATCCGAAGCCTTGCGGACGCGCTGAATGACGGGATCATCACCGATGAAAGCGATAAAAAGCGTTATTACGGCTATATTCTCCGTGAATCGATCCGTCTTTCGCACCTGATCGACGACCTGCTCGAGCTTTCGAGGCTGCAGAGCGGCGGCGTTGCTTTCTCGAAGGAGAGGGTCGAGCTTTACGAGATCGTTTACGATGTTGCGGACAGGATGAACGAGACGGCGATGCAGCACGGCGGTTCGGTCCGCCTGCTGATCCCGGAGGGCGAATACTTTGCCCACACGAATTCCGACAGGATCGAACAGGTGCTGATCGCTCTCACAGACAACGCGATCAAGCACGGCACCGACGGCTGCCGCGTCGATATCGGTCTCGGTCTTAATGAAAGCGACGACAGCTATATCTTCACCGTCAGCAATCCCGCCGATGTCGATCCCGCCGACCTTGAGCACGTTTTCGAGCGGTTCTATAAAGCCGACAAAGCGCATACCGGCGAAGGCACCGGCCTCGGTCTTGCGATCGTTCACGAAGTCCTGAACCTGCTCGGCGAAAGCATTGACGTTCAGTTCGAAGGCGGGATCATCCGCTTCAGTTTCACAGTTCTGCGCGATCCCCGCGACGGGAAGCATCCCGAGCTGCCGGTATGGCACGGCGATTCCCCCGCTCCCGCCCCCGCTGAAGGCGAAAATCCTGAATATATTCAATGAATCACGAGATAAGCCTGAAGAAGAATACCGTTCCGCAGCGCTGCACGCTCTGCCCGCTCGAATGCGGAGCGGACCGCGCTGTCCGCCGCGGCGCCTGCGGCGTCGGAGGCTTCGGCCCTGAGCTCGGCAGCGGAGACCCGTATCTTTCCGCGCTTGTCGCAAGAGCCGCCCGGCATTATTTCGAAGAACCGCCGATTTCCGGCAAAAACGGCAGCGGGGCGATCTTCTTTTCGGGCTGCAATATGGCCTGCATTTTCTGCCAGAACGACGACATCAGCCATTTTCAAAAAGGCCGTATCGTCGGCGTTTCCGAACTTTCGGAAATCATGCTCCGCCTTCAGGACCTCGGCAGCCACAACATCAACTTCGTTACCCCGTCGCCCCATGTTCCGCTGATCGCGGCGGCCATAGAAAAAGCGCGGCTCGAAGGGCTCGGTATCCCGACCGTCTACAACACGAATTCATACGAAAAGGTCGAAGCGCTGAAACGGCTCGAAGGGCTTGTCGATATCTATCTGCCCGACCTTAAATACAGAAGTGCTGTCGCGGCGATGAAATACAGCGGCAGGAGCGATTATTTTGAAATCGCATCGGAAGCCGTTCTCGAGATGCAGCGGCAGTGCGGCGTTCTCGAACTCGACGGAAACGGCATCGCGAAGAAAGGCATTATTATCCGCCACCTCGTGCTCCCCGGTTCCGTTGACGAAACGCGCGGAGTTCTCGATTTCATCAAGGAAAACCTGCCTGTTGAAACGCATATCTCTTTGATGAGCCAGTATACGCCCATGGGCGAAAGCCTTCCGAAACCGCTTGACCGCAGGCTGCTCAAAAAAGAATACACCCGCGCCGTCGATCATGCGCTCGCGCTGGGTTTTCCGAACGTTTATACGCAGGAACTTTCCTCCGCCGAGTCCGTTTATACGCCCGAATTCAACGGTTTCTTCGAATAGACCGCCGCGCTGCTTTCCTTTTCCGTTTTTTCAACAAACTGGCATTCACCAAATCACCCTTTCCGCACATAATACGGATTGCGGTGTTTTTTATTTGCCGCAAAATCGGTGCATAAGGAGCGGTCATGCGTTTATTTTCCGTGCTCACGAATGAGTTTGAGGTCTGCATCAAGCCGCTGATCGAACGCCGTCTTGCCTCCTGCGGGTTTGCTTCAGTCCCCGTCCGGCAAAACGGCGCGGACGGAAGGAGCGTCACTGTCGGGATTGAGAGCCGCGAAGAGCTTTCCGGGCTCGCTCAGGCGCTCACACAGGTCATGCTGCTGGATCTCAGGCATTTTATAATTGCGGATATGGTCGAGGAGCTTCCGTTTTCGCTCCGCGATAAGGAGCGGATCCTGATCCGCGTTCTTGATAGCTCTTCGGACGGTGCGGGCTGCGAAAAGGCGGCGATAAAGCTTGAAGAATACCTCCGCGAAAACCGAATGCTGATTCTTGAAGGTTACCTGCATTTCCGTCTTCGCGACGAGATCGAAAGCTGGAGCGTGCTCGTCGACGCCGCCGCCGAGGAACAGCTCGTATGCGATGAATTCGCCGAGCTCGCGGAAAGCCTCGGTCTGCTCCCCGCCCGTTCATTCGGCGCAAGAGAGGTCACCGTTATTCTGAATCCCGACGGAAGCTGCACGCTGAGCGGGCAAAAGGAGGATTCCGGCGAATTCCGCATCGACTGCGCGCCGGGGAATGACGAAGGCGTCCTCAGCCTCCTGCGCGGCCTTGCTCCGGGGAAGCTCTCGGTCTATGATTTCAGTTTCGGCAGATGCGGCGAGCTGCGGCGCGGAATCGAGCGGCTGTTCGGTGAAAAGCCGGTCCCCTCGGAAGAATAACAAGAGCGGCCGCCCCATGAGGACAGCCGCAATTTTATAGTTTCTGTTTACTTTTTCCCGAGCTGAACGGCCCGCGCGTAAAAGAAGATGTATTGCTGGATGATGCCGGAATATTTGCCGATCGACAGCACCGCTTCCTTCATTTCGGCCTTTTTCGGCGGAACGCTGTCGAAGAAAAGCTCGTTCATCGCTCGGTCGATCCAGACGTCGATCGGGAATGCGTCGGTATGCCCGAGCGAGAAAAGCAGGATGCAGTCGCATACCTTCGGCCCGACGCCTTTGAACTTCAGCAGTTCCCTCCGCGCGTCCTCAAGGCTCATATCCCGTAGCTTTTCAAGATCGTAGCCGTCGGCGATCTTCCTTGCGGATTCGATGATGTACGG
>JAEEYN010000001.1 GCA_016288175.1 Bacillota bacterium
GCGTTCAATACTATCCTTACGCATTTCGGGGATACAGGGCGAGTGCCTTCATACTATGACCGGATAATAACAGGCGACCTGGGGAAATTCGGCTCGGAGATGCTGCATGAGCTTTGTCGGGAAAAAGGGCTGGACATCGGACCCATCCACGAGGACTGCGGTAAACTGATCTTTTCGGAGGATCAGAATGTCGTCTGCGGGGGAAGCGGATGCGGCTGCGCTTCAAGCATGCTTGCAAGCCATTTTGTTCCGGCGGTCGAGCGCGGTGAATTCAAAAGGATCCTGTTCCTCGCGACAGGCGCGCTTCTGAGCCCGGTCACGAGTCTTCAGGGGGAAAGCATCCCGTGCATTGCGCACGCTGTTGTTATTGAACACATCGACTGAGGAGAAAAAATGAGCAGCTTTACTGATTATCTTTTGGCTTTCCTTATCGGCGGCGCGATATGTACCGTCGGCCAGCTTCTGATGAGCCTTACAAGACTGACTCCGGCGAGGATACTCGTTCTCTTTGTTACGGCGGGCGTCGTGCTGACGGCACTCGGGCTTTATAGACCGGTCGTTGAGATCGGCGGGGCAGGTGCGACAGTCCCGCTGACAGGCTTCGGTTATTCGCTCGCGAACGGCGCGATCGAAGGCGCGAAAAACGAGGGCATTCTCGGCGCAGTGACCGGGGGAGTCAAGGCAACGGCGGCGGGGATCACTGCCGCGGTGTTCTTTGGCTATCTTTTTGCTCTGCTCTTCACACCGAAAACGAAAAAATGAGCCTTCCGCAGCGCTGTTGACCGAAATATTTTTTGCAGTTAGCATATGCTAATTTGTTGCCCGAATACAAGGCTTTTCCGGGCTTACGAATCGCCGCGAATATGCACTCCTTTTGAAAAAAACGCACGAATTTGAAAAACAGGCATTGATTTTTGAATAAAAATCTGTCATAATATTATCCGGTGAAAGTTGGCAATTTCGGCGGATCCCGAAGGAACGCCGTAAGAGACAGCAGCTTTACCGCAGACTTCCGAAAGAGAGACGTAATGCGTGAGAAAGCAGGAACGTGTTCGTTTTGTAATGACAGGCCTGATCGCTTTGCTCGCAATCGCGATCCTGGCGCTTGTTATAGTTTTGTTCAACAAAAAGAGTTGTTCCAATGCCGTGAACAGCGGCTTCCTGAACGAAGATGACGACCCGAAGCATGTGATCGGTTCGAACGATCCGGATCCCGCAGATCCGCAGACCGAACTGCCGACGGAGGCTCCCGAAGCGACACCGGATCTGCCTGCCGTAACGGATGGCCCGACGGCAACGCCGCCGGTAATTACCCAGCCGCCCGCGTCAGCTGCTCCTGGGGTCCAGATAAACGACCCCGGCGTTCCTTCGGTCCCGCAGAGCCCGTATCCCGCAATCCCGTATGTTGTAACGACCGGTTCGTTCGCGGATGTTAAGGCGAGGCTCGAGCAGCTCAAGACCCTTCCGAAGAGCGCAACGATCGTTCTTCTCGACGTCGGTCACGGCGGCTTTGACGGCGGCACCGTCGGCATCGACACAGGTGTTACCGAGGCGAATATCAACCTCGAGATCGCACGCTACGTTGCTCAGTGGCTCGGTTCAAAGGGCTATTATGTCTTCATGACGAGGACGGACGATTATGCCGTCGGTTCCACAAAGAACAACGACATGAAGTGGCGCAAGCAGGTCATGAAGCTCGATATCTTCGATATCTCCATCAGCATCCATCAGAATGCGCTTGCAAGCGACCGCAATGTTCACGGCGCAAGGATCTACTGCTATAAGAAAGGCACTGCCGGAGAACAGTTCGCAAAGGAAATGATCGCGGCAATATCTTCCGAGATCTCGACTGTGAAGCAGAACGTCTATGCCGATAACCTGATGGTCGTACGCGAGCCCGTATGCCCGGCGGTCCTGATCGAGTGCGGCTTCCTCTCTAACCACGATGAGGAACTGCTGCTGCAGAATCCGGCATATCAGCGGCTGCTCGCAAAACTGATCGCTCAGGGCGCGGAAAAATATCTGAATAAGTAACAACAATAACAAACAAGCGGCGGTGAGTTCGAATCTCACCGCCGCTTTGTTGTATCGTTTTATCGGCCGCTGTTTGTTTCTTCGATCAGGCATCTGCCGGTCATTTCTTCCGGCTGAGGAAGCCTCATGATATGGAGCAGCGTCGGCGAAAGGTCGCAGAGCCTGCCGCCGGAGGCAAGCTTGACTTTGCGCTGCTTCTTATCCGAAGATACATAGATCAGCGGAACAGGGTTGGTCGTGTGCGGCGTGAAAGGCTCGCCGTTTTCGTCGATCATCTTTTCGCAGTTTCCGTGGTCTGCCGTAATAAGGCAGCTTCCGCCGTTCGCAAGAATGTGCGGAACGAGCTTGCCGACGCATTCGTCGACCGCACCGACTGCTTTGACCGCCGCTTCGAGAACGCCTGTATGGCCGACCATATCCGGGTTCGCGAAATTCAGCACCATGAAATCATATTTGCCGGAATCGACGCATTCGATCGCCTTCTCGGTAACTTCGTATGCGCTCATCTCGGGTTTGAGATCATAAGTCGGAACGTCGGGAGAGGGGATCAGGATCCTGTCCTCGCCCTCGAAAACGCGCTCAACGCCGCCGTTGAAGAAGAAGGTGACGTGCGCGTATTTTTCGGTCTCGGCGATGCGCAGCTGCGTTTTGCCGAATCCGGAAAGGTATTCGCCCATCGTGTTTGTAAGCTTTTCGGGCGGGAAAAGGAGATGTACGCGGTCCGCGAAATCCGCCGAATACTGGGTCATGCAGGCGTAATAGACCGGGAAATAACCGAACCTGCGCTCAAACTGCGGGAAATCGCGGTCGATGAACGCACGCGTGATCTGCCTTGCCCTGTCCGGACGGAAATTGAAGAAGATGATGCTGTCGTTTTCTCTAACCGTCGCCGTAGGTTCGCCGTTTGCGGTCACAACGCTCGGAACAATGAATTCGTCGGTCACGCCGTTTGCATAGGAAGAAGCAACGGCTTCCTCCGCGCTTTCGAAGCGCAGCCCTTCGCCGTAGACGAGCGCCGCATAAGCTTTCTCGATGCGGTCGAAATTGCTGTTGCGGTCCATCGCATAATAACGGCCCATGACCGTTGCGATTTTTCCGCAGCCGGTCTCGGCCATCTTCGCTTCAAGCGCGCGGACAAAGCCGATGCCGCTGTCGACGGCAACGTCGCGCCCGTCGGTGAAGCAATGGACATAGACCTTAGAAAGACCGTTTTCCCTTGCGATATCAAGAAGAGCGAAAAGATGCTCGATATGACTGTGGACGCCGCCGTCGGAAAGAAGGCCCCAAAGATGCAGAGCGGAATCATGCGCTTTGCAGTTCCCGATCGCTTCAAGAACGACGGGATTCTTTGCGAGAGAACCGTCCCTTGCCGCGTCGGAGATCCTGGTGAAATCCTGAAAAACAACGCGGCCGGCGCCGATGTTCGTATGACCGACCTCGGAATTGCCCATCTGACCGGCGGGGAGACCGACGTCGCGGCCGGAAGCCCCGATCAGAGTATGGGGATAAGTCTCGAACAGATTCCGGATATTCGGAGCGCCGTTGATGGCGATCGCGTTGCCTTCGGTATTCTCCGTGCAGCCGAAACCGTCAAGAATAATAAGTGCAGTAAGTTTTTTCAAAATCTTTTTCCTTTTTGTTGAAATCGGGCTTCGGCCGCTCCCGCCGCAATGGCCGGAAATTGCCGGAGCCCGAATGCTGTCAGTCGGAATCAGGAGAGAACGACCTTGGCGAAATCTTCGGCAACGAGGCTCGCGCCGCCGATAAGGCCGCCGTCGATCTCGGGCATCGCCTTGAGGCCGGCGGCGTTCTTTGCGTTCATGCTGCCGCCGTAAAGGATGCGGGTGTTCTGCGCGAACTCGATGCCGTAGAGCCCTGCGATGACCTTTCGGATCGCGCCGATGGTGCGGTTCGCTTCCTCGTTGGTCGCGGTCTTGCCGGTGCCGATCGCCCAGATGGGTTCGTAGGCGACGGTGATCTTCGCGGCCGCTTCGGGCTCGATGCCGCGATAGAGGGCTTCGACCTGGCCTGCGAGGAAGGTGTCGGTGATGCCGGCTTCGCGCTGTTCGAGGGTCTCGCCGACGCAGACGATCGGGAGTATGTCCGCTTCGAGAGCGGCCTGGGTGCGGAGATTGACGGTTTCGTCGGTCTCGCCGAAGTACTGCCTGCGCTCGCTATGGCCGATGATCGCATACTCAACGCCGATGTTCTTCAGCATATCCGCGCTGATCTCGCCGGTGTATGCGCCCTTTGCTGCCCAGTGAATGTTCTGGGAGCCGAGCTTGATGTTGCTGCCTTCGAGGTGCTTCGCCGCGCAGCAGAGATCGACGAACGGCGGGCAGACGACGACGTCGCACTTCGCCTCGGTCACGAGGGGCTTGAGCGCATCGATGAGTGCCTTGGCTTCATCGCGGTTCTTGTTCATCTTCCAGTTGCCGGCGATCATGAGCTTCCTTTCGGGACGGTCCATCAAAGCAGCAACGCCGGGGAGGGTCTTGCCCTCGAGGAATTCAAGGCTCGCGCCGCCGCCGGTGGAGATATGGCTCATCTTGTCGCCGAGACCGAACTTATTGATCGCGGATGCGGAATCACCGCCGCCGATGATCGTGGTGCCTTCGCACTCTGCGCAGGCGCGCGCAACGGCTTCGGTGCCCTTTGCGAAAGCGTCCATCTCGAAAACGCCCATGGGGCCGTTCCAGACGACGGTCTTCGCTTCGCGGATCGCGTCGCCGTAAAGCTTCGCGGTCTTCTCGCCGATGTCGAGACCCTGATAGCCCGCGGGCATCGCGTCGAAGGGAACGGTCATATGCTCGGTATCGGGAGCGAATTCCTTACCGACAACGCAGTCGACGGGCAGAAGCATCTTAACGCCCTTTGCCTTCGCTTCTTCAAGCAGCTCTTTCGCAAGGTCGATGCTTTCGGCATCGAGCAGGGAGTCGCCGATCTCGTGGCCCATGGCCTTGAAGAAGGTGTAGCTCATCGCGCCGCCGATAAGCAGCGTATCGCATTTATTGAGCAGGTTCTTGATAACGCCGATCTTGTCGCCGACCTTCTTGCCGCCGAGGATGGCGACGAAGGGACGCGCGGGCTCTGTGAGAGCGCCGCCCATGACGCGCAGCTCTTTTTCGATCAGGAAGCCGCAGACGGCAGGCAGATAGTGCGCAACGCCCTCGGTGGAGGCATGTGCGCGGTGAACGGTGCCGAACGCGTCGGAAACGTAGAGCTCAGCGAAATCCGCAAGCGCTTTTGCGAAATCGGGATCGTTCTTTTCCTCTTCCTTATGGAAACGGAGGTTCTCAAGAAGCAGGATCTCGCCGTTCTTGAGCTCCGCTGCTTTCGCCTTCGCATCCTCGCCGATCACATCGTTTGCGAAGATGATATTGGTCTCCGGCATAAGCTCCGCAAGGCGCTTTGCAACGGGAGCGAGGCTCATCTCGGGAACGAACTTGCCCTTCGGGCGGCCGAGGTGGGAGCAAAGGATGGTCTTCGCGCCGTTCTCAACAAGATAGCGGACAGTGGGAAGCGCGCCGACAATGCGGCTTTCATCGGTGATATTGAGGTTTTCATCGAGCGGGACGTTGAAATCGACGCGGACGAGAACTTTTTTGCCCCGGACGGGGACGTCGGCAACGGACAGTTTGGTCATTTTGATTCAGCCTCCGAAACGTATTTTTGTTTTAGTCATATAATCTCGAGCGATTACACTCACAACTTTTATTATAACACCGAAAAAGAAAAACGGCAACAGGAAAAATGGCAGACACATGGAAGAAAACCAAAATATCGGAAACAGGTATTGAAAGATACGATGAAACAGAACACAGCGTATGCAGCATAAACCGAAAATCCGGTTCATTATATTCGTGTAATATGTTATAATGATTCCGGTCTTATTATATGAAGGATCCTTCCGAAAGGGAAAACGGTGATGGACGACCGGCAATTGATCGAACTGTATTTTGCAAGAGACGAGAGCGCGATTAAGCTTACCGCAGACAGATACGGCAAGTATTGTTTTGCCATCGCGAATAACATTCTTGCAAGCAGCGAGGATGCCGAGGAGATCGTGAATGAAGCGTATCTTCGGGCTTGGAACTCTATTCCGCCGCAGAGACCGGCCGTATTCAGGCTTTTTCTCGCAAGGATAACGCGGAATCTCTCGCTGAACCGTTATGAAAAACGGAATGCGAAAAAACGCGGAGGCGAAGCGGAACTTGCGCTGGAAGAGCTTGCAGAATTTACGGTCGGTACAGTGAACATAGAAGGCGAGCTAATGGAGCATGAATTGGAAAAGACTATAAACGCTTTTCTGAACAGACTGCCCAAAAGGGAACGCACGATATTCCTGCGGCGGTATTTTCGGTTTGAATCAAATGAAGAGATAGGCAAGTATTTCGGATCAAGCGCTGCAAGTATAGCAGTTTCACTTAGCCGTACAAGAAAAAAACTGAGGAAGCATCTTGAAAAGGAGGGTTACTTCAATGACAGGCAATGATTTAATAAAAGCAATTGGCTCCGCTTCCGATGAAAACCTGCTGCTCTCCGAGGAGATCCCCGCACAGAAAAGGAAGAGCAGGATGTGGATACTGGCGAGCGCGGCTGCTGCGATTATCATCCTGGGTTTGGGGATAATCGCAATAACGCATTTCAAAAAAAAGCCGATAGAAGACATGCATACGGCGCTGGTCACCACAGCTTATCCAACAATGGAAGCCACATCGCGCCCGACCACTGCAGCGACTGCTGAACCTACTGAATCTCCATCGGCACAGCCGACTCAGGATACATCAAGCGCTCCGCCTCCCGTGTTTTCAATCGAAGGATTTATGGTTCATGGGCACACCACTTTTTATGACAGCTACAGTTCAAAAGAAGAATTGACAGCCGAATATGTCCGCGGCGGGAAGAATTCAGATATATTGAGAAATCTGTTTTCGATGCGGAGCGGTGAGTTCTATTTTGCTCCTGCCAATGATCCGGAAAATGCCGAACTGATGATGATCGTTCCAACATATGGTACAATCGCCTTTCTGTACCAAGCTCCGGACGATCCGACCGAGCGCTATGCATTCGAATGGATCGCACGCATCAGTCCCGAAGAAGTCGAATGGCTGATAGCACATCTTAATAGTGGCATTGGCGGCTTCAAGCTGACAGAGGGGTATTATATAACCGATTACTACTACGAATACAATAACAACGCAAGCTACAAAGAAGTGTATCTTATCAGGGACAGCTATGTTTTCAGAGCTGCGATGCCGGTGGACTGCACAATCGATGAAATCAAGAGCTTCGTTGATCCTGTAATGGTCATACTCCCTGATCCCGATCCGTCATGCGTGGACACTTTGAAATTCAAAAGCATAGATGAATGCCTTGCGGCAATTTCGGAAAATACTTCTGATCAGAGCGTTCTTGCAGGGCTGGACGGGATATACACTTTAAAGAAAGACGAAGTTGTGGTAACCGGTGTTACGATAAATCGGGATTCGGTTGTGCTCGGCTATGCAAACGAAAGCGGCTGGTCACTTTATATCCTGACGATGTTCCGTCAAGATAAGCCGGACTCGGATTGGCTGCTTGAAAAGGCTAAGGAGGATCCTCTATACTCGTTCAGCTGCGATCTGGATGTGAGCGCTTCAAACCGAATCTACCTTGTCTATGATACTATCGGTCACCCAAATCTGTATTGGATCGAGGAAGGCAAGGCATTCCGCCTGTATATGTATTTCGGTGAAGAAGAAACAGATCTTTCACAGGAAAGCGTTCTCGAGCTATGCCATGTTCTCCTGCTTACTGACAGTGATTGATGCTCTAACAATCACAAAAAAGCGGTGCGAACCACTGGAACGCACCGCTTTCTATCTACTGTGTTCAAATCATTACGCGTCCGGCCGCTTGAAGCCCTCGCCGTAGGCCGCGTCGATGGAGCTGACCATTACGAAGGATTTTTTGTCGATTTCATGGCATATGCGCTTGACCCTATAGACCTCGCGGTTTGAACAGGCGCAGAGCAGAACACTCTTGTCGGCGTGGGTATATGCGCCTTTGCCGTTGAGGATCGTTACGCCGCGCTCGATATCCTCGTTTATCTTCGCAGATATTGCATCACCGTCCGTCGTGATGATCGTCATCAGCTTTCTTGAATCGCTGCCGTACATGATCTTGTCGATGATGAGGCTGTAGGTTATAGTCATGATAAGGCCGTAAAGCGCAGCATCGATCGTGCCGTAAACGATACCGCCGAAGAGGATGACGACGCCGTCGACGGCAAGCGAGATAAGGCCGAGCGAAAGCTGGGGATTCTTTTTTCGGATCGCCATGATAACGAAATCGGAGCCGCCCGTCGAAGAATCGCGCATGTAGATGCAGGCAAGGCCCGCGCCGGCAAGAATGCCGCCGAAGATCGCCGCAAGGATCGGTTCGCCTTTATAAAGCGGGAGCATCGGCATGATATAGTCGACGATGATCGCGGAGAAGACGATCGTTTTCGCGGAACGGAAGAAGAAGCGGAGGCCGAGCGCTTTGAAGCAGATGATAACGATCGGGATGTTGATAAGTATGGTTCCGAGACCGATCGGGATGAATCCGTTCGTGAGTTTGTTGACGATAATCGCAACGCCGGAAACGCCGCCGGGAGCGAAATTGGACGCAACGGCGAAGTTATACATACCGGCGCCGTAAAGGAAGCAGCCGATGATATCGAATATGATGTCGACAGCCAGTGTTTTGGGCTTTATGTCCAGCCTATCTTTGAGGCTCTTTTTGGTACGGCTGCCGGTATTGACTTTCTTTTTACCCATGGTTTCCTCCAAAGGGATCCTGAACGCGTTTTTTCGGGTTCGGGTCCTGCAAAATCCAGTCGCAGATTGTATCATCATTTCGGTCAACATTCAACCCCTTCGCGCGAATATATCCGATAAAACAAGAAAAAACAGTTGCGCCGGAAACGATCGGAAAGCGATAAACACTGTTGACAAAAAACCAAATCCGTATAGAATATGAACCGAATGAGAATGCCCGCCGAAAGGCAGGCGCGAGGAGCGCTATGAGGATAATCGTAACAATACCGGTGAAGCTTCACCACATCGAAATGCTGAAGGCGGCTTGCCCCTCGGCGGAGTTCTTCTTTACGAACGGAAGGCCGGATGACAGGCTGCTCGGCGAAGCGGAGATCATAATCGGCGGCATCGCGGCGGATCAGCTTCCGCTCTGCAAAAAGCTGCGGTTCCTGCAGCTAAGCATGGCGGGTTCGGATTCCTATGCGAAACTGGTCCCCAAAAGCATACTGCTCGCGAACGCAAGCGGCGCATACGGCCTCGCAATCAGCGAACACATGCTCGGCGTGATGCTTATGCTGATGAAAAAACTTCACCTCTATCGCGACAATCAGCGGGAGAGCCTTTGGCGCGACGAAGGCGGGGTCACGACGCCGATGGGCGCGAGGATCCTGATCGTCGGCCTCGGCGATATCGGAGGCGAGTTCGCAAAGCGCTGCACCTCACTCGGCGCGCACTGCGTCGGCATCCGCCGCACCTTGCGCGAAATGCCGGATTATATCGAAGAACAGCATACTCTCGCGGATCTCGATTCGCTGCTGCCCGATTGCGACGTCGTCGCGCTCGCTCTGCCGCAGTCGGATGAAAGCATTCATCTCTTCGATGAAAAAAGACTTCGCCTGATGAAAAAAGGCGCGATCCTTCTGAATGTCGGCAGGGGCAGCGCGGTGGATTCCGACGCGCTCGCTGCGGTTCTTGAAGAAAGCCGCATCAGTGCCGGGCTCGATGTTACGGAGCCGGAGCCGCTTCCGGCGGAGCATAAGCTCTGGAAATGCCCGAACTGCATCATCACGCCGCATATTTCGGGCTATTACCATCTTGCCGAAACGCATGATCGGATCGTTCGGATCGCCGCAGAGAATCTTTCGGCCTATCTGAATGGTGGAAAGATCAGCAACCTTGTTGACAGAAGCACGGGCTACAGAGAGAATGGCAACCGTTTCCGCGCCGAAGGAAAATGATCCGCTTTTGCCATAATTGAAGCTTGACTGGCCGATGCTTCGGTGGTAGTATTCCATCCGGGTTCGGAAGAAACCTGTATATCCACTGTAAAAGAAGGAATAAACTATGAAAAAGATCAATAAAACGATCGCTCTGATCCTTGCCGTGTTAATGCTTGCGGCAATGATGGCGGCAGCATGCGCTTCCGGCAATAACGCAAATCAGCAGGCCGATACCGGCAAAAAAGATGATGAAGCAACGGAGCAGCCCTCGCAAGCGACTCCCGCTCCGACGGATGCGCCTGAGCCGGAGGAAACCCCCGAGCCGACGGACGAGCCCGCCGAAACGGACGAGCCTGCCGAAACCGAAGAGCCGCATATCCCCGAAGATTATTTTTACGCAAATCTTGAGGAGAACACCCCGTTCCGCTGTGATATAGATTTCGACGGTCTGGAAGACACCGTGACCCTTGTTGCGATCCCCGTCGATGCTTACAGCAATGAGTATTCGCTTGAGTTCACACTCGGCGTCAATCCGAACAACACGATCTCCCTTGATTTCGATTATGAATGCTATGAATGCACCGCGTTCGTTACCGACAGCGACAGGTTCGATTCAAGGCTCGATATTATCGCGGATTTCGATTACGAAAGCGACGACCATACCACTTGCCTGTATAGGGTCGACGAGAGCGGCTACAGCATCGATTACTTCGAAAAGTACACCTCCGTTATTGCGATCGATTATGAACAGCAGATCTACGCAAGGGACGGCCAGTTCTATCTCGGCTACCGCACAGAGATCCTCGGCACTTCAACTGTCAGCATGCTTTGCGAAGCAAGCAAGGACGGGATCGTTGACGTTTCCGATGTTTATTATTACAGCGAGTACGAGCTTCCGCTGAACGTTATCGCGGAGCTTAAGGTCGATCTGATCGATGATGAAGGCAAGACCACCGGCGATTACACCCTGAAAGCGGGCGAGACGGTCACACGCCTTTGGACTGACAGGAGGAGCTATGCTGTCGTTGCGCTTGCAAACGGCGCGCTTGCAAGGATCGATATTGAAATGGTGGACGATTGGTATCCCTACATCGACGGAATGCCCCAGGAGAGCTATTTCGAAATCATCTATGCCGACTGACATGCGGCTTTAACCGTCCCGCGCTTCGGAAGGAGCGCGGGTTTTTCTTTTAAAACTAATAATATAATGCCAACTGCTGTATTGACAAAAGGCAGGTAAAGTGTTAAACTTCCAAAGTAATATTGGCAGTGATGGAGAAAAGATCCGGCGTTTGTCAAAGAGAGACCCGCGTTGCTGGGAACGGGTTACTGCAAAGGATCATCAAGTTCGCTCCGGAGCCGTTTCGGTGAAGCCGATTCCGCAAAGAATACGGTGCGTAGTCGAAACCGGGTAAGCCCGATACAGCTTTCGAGGCAAGGGACCGGAATGAGAAGTCCTTTGCGAATCAGGGTGGTACCACGAGATCGGCGCGCTCGTCCCTTTGGGATGCGTGCCGTTATTGTTTATAGAAAAAGAAAAGCAAAGAGGAGTCAACAAAAATGCTTGAAGAACTTCTGAAGATCCGCGAAGAGGCGCTGAAGAGGCTTGAAGAAGTCGAATCGGAGTCGGATCTGTCCGAACTGAACATTTCGTTCCTCGGAAGGAACGGCGCACTGACTTCGATCCTCCGCACAATGTCCAAACTTGCGCCGGAGGAAAGAGCGAAGCTCGGCAAAGAGGCAAACGAAGTCAAACAGTTCCTTGCGGAAAGGTTTGATTCCGTACGCTCCGCGATCGAGAAAAAAGCGGAGGAACGCCGCATAAAAGCGGAGACAGTGGACGTCACGCTCCCCGGAACGGTCGATATCCCGATGGGCAAGCTCAGCCCCCTGACCGTCGTTTACAGACAGATCCGCGATGCGCTGATCGGTCTCGGCTTTACAACCTTCGAAGGACCGGAGATCGAATACGACGATTACAACTTCACAAAGCTCAATCTCCCGCTCAATCACCCGGCGAGGGATATGCAGGATACCTTCTATATCAATGATAAAGTCCTGCTTAGGACGCACACTTCGCCCTGCGAGGCTCGCGCTCTGATGACACTCAAGCCTCCCTTCCGCGTTGTTATCCCCGGAAGAGTATTCCGCGTGGACGAACCCGACGCGAGCCACAGCCCCGTATTCATGCAGATGGAAGGCCTTGTTGTCGACCGCAATCTCACCATTGCGGATCTTAAGGGCACGATCGACACCTTCGTTAAGGCTGTCTTCGGCGAGAACGTCAAATCCCGTCTCCGCCCGAGCTACTTCCCGTTCACGGAACCCTCTGCGGAAGTCGATATCAGCTGCACGATCTGCGGCGGCAAGGGCTGCAGTTCCTGCAAAGGCACAGGCTGGATGGAGATCATGGGCTGCGGCATTACCAACCCGCATGAGATCGAAAACTGCGGTCTCGATCCGAACGAGTGGCGCGCCTTTGCTTTCGGCGTCGGCGTCGACCGCGTTGCCTGCCTGAAATACGGCATCAACGACATCCGCCTGCTGTATGAGGGCGACGCACGCTTCCTGCGCCAGCTCTGAGTCCGAGGACAGAATAGGAGATAATTATGAAACTGCCCCTTAAATGGTTAAAGGATTTTGTTGAATTCAACACAACACCCGAGGATTTCGCAAACAGGATGCTGCTGCGCGGCTTCGAAGTTGCGGAGATCATCCCCGAGGTCAAGGCGACCGGTGTTTATGTCTGCACGATCGAAAAGATCGAACAGCATCCGAACGCGGAGCGTCTCAGAGTATGCGAAGTCAATATCGGCAAAGAAGAGCCTCTGACGATCGTCACCAATGCAGCGAATGTCAGTGAAGGCTGCCAGGTACCCGTCGCGCTGGATGGTGCGGTCCTTGCCGACGGCATGGAGATCCATCCGACGAAGATGCGCGGCGTGTATTCCGCCGGCATGTTCTGCGGCGGAGCGGAGATCGGAATCACCGATGCGGAGTACGAAGGCGCGAGCAGCGACAGCGTTCTCATTCTGAACGAAGCTCATGAAAACGGGCAGCCCATCGCCGAAGCTCTCGGTCTCAATGACTGCATCTTCGATATTGAGCTGACGCCCAACCGCCCCGACTGCCAGAGCATCATCGGCCTTGCGAGGGAAGCGGCGAGCGCTCTCGGCCAAAGGATGAAGGAGCCGGAGATCACGCCGGTCATCGGCGAAGGCAATGCCGAAGACTACGCGAAGGTCACGGTGATGAACCCGAAACTCTGCCCGCGCTACCTTGCCCGTGTTGTCACCGACCTGAAGATAGAGCCTTCTCCGCGCTGGATGCAGCTGCGGCTGAAACTCGCGGGTCTCAGACCGATCAATAACATCGTCGATATCACGAATTACGTCCTTCTCGAATACGGTCATCCGATGCACGCGTTCGATCTTGCATGTATCGAAGATGCGCATATCGTCGTCCGCAATGCGGTCGAAGGCGAGATCGTAACGACGCTCGACGGCAAGGAACGCACCATGAGCAGCGACATGCTCCTCATCGCCGACCCGAAGAAGGGCGTCGGCGTTGCCGGTGTGATGGGCGGACTCAATTCCGAGATCACCGAAAATACAAAGGTCACGCTCTTCGAAAGCGCCGTGTTCCTTCCCGATAATATCCGCCATACAACGCGGAAACTGCGCCATTCAACGGATTCTTCCGCAAGGTTCACAAAGGGCGTAGAAGCCGTCAATGCCGAAAAGGCAATCAACCGCGCGATCGAGCTCGTTCATATGCTCGGCGCCGGCAAGGTCATCGGCAGCATGATCAATGTCACGGCGGAGGAACCGAAGGAGAGGACCGCCGTTGCGGATATCGCTCATGTCAACGAGATCCTCAACACGAATTTCAGCGGCGAACAGATGGCGCAGTTGCTTTCCGGGATCAACATCGGCTGCAAAGCCGAGGACGGCAAGCTGATCGTCAATGTTCCGCATTTCCGCACCGATATCGAAACCGGCATCGAAACGGATTGGGATATCGCGGAGGAAGTCGGAAGGCTCTACGGCTATGACAACATCGAACCGACACTGATGGTCGGCAAGACCTTCCAGGGCAGGCTCGGCAGGAGCTTCGCAATGGAAGATGAGATCAAGGACAGGATGGCAGCGATGGGCTTCATGGAGCTGTACAATTACAACTTTACTTCGCCCCAGGAATACGACGCGCTGCTGCTTCACGAAAATGACGAAAAGCGCCAGACCGTTCGCCTCAGAAACCCCTTCGGCGAGGATCAGAGCCTCATGCGCACGACGCTGATCGGCGGCATGCTCAGGACGGTCCAGACGAACTGCAACCGCAAGACGGGCGCGAGCCGCTTCTTCGAGATCGGCAACGTCCATTTCGATAACAATGACGACCTCCCGGAGGAGAGGAAGATGCTCGGCGCTGTCTGCTACGGGGCGGATGAGAACTTCTTTACCCTCAAAGGCGTTCTCGAGCAGCTTTTCGCCTCGCTCGGCATCGATAAGATCCGCTTTGAAAGGGGAGGCGGGGAATATCTGCATCCCGGTCAGAAGGCGCTCATTCTCATCGACGGCGAGACCGTCGGCGAGATCGGCTGCGTGCATCCGCAGGTCAAGCGCAATTTCGACCTTCCGGTCGCGCCGTTCATCACCGAGATCGACTTCAATAAACTCCTTGCGCATGTCAACACCGAGCGCAAGTTCAGGCCCCTCCCGAAGTTCCCGATCGTTCCGAGGGATATCGCGATCGTCGTGGATGAAGGCGCCGACGCGCAGACCGTGATCGACGTTATCGCCGCCGTGAAGACGAAAGCGATGATCGGAAACATCTCCTGCTTCGATGTGTTCTATCCGAAATTTCCCGGCGAAAAGGGCATTCCGGAGGGTAAAAAGAGCATGGCGTTCCGCTTCGAGCTTCGCAGCAACGACCATACCCTGAATGACGAGGAGATCAGCCTTTCCGTAAAGGCGATCCTGAAGGCGCTGAAGTTCCGCCTCGACGCCGACCTGCGCAGCTGAATCATGTTCAACATTGTTCTTGTTGAACCGGAGATCCCGCAGAATACCGGCAATATTTCCAGGACCTGCGCTGTGACGGGGTGCACCCTGCACCTCGTCCGGCCTTTGGGCTTTTCGCTCAACGACCGATATCTGAAACGCGCCGGCCTCGATTACTGGGATGAGCTCGATGTCCGGTTCTATGACAGTTTTGAGGAAGTGGAAGCACATTATCCGGACGCAAGGTTTTTCCTTTTTTCGACCCATGCCGGGCGAAACTACGCGGAAGCGAAGTATATGCCGGGCGATTTCCTCGTTTTCGGAAAAGAAACGGCAGGTCTCGGACCCGAACTGCTTTCAAGGCGAAGGGACGATGCCGTACGTATACCGATGCGCGAAAACCTTCGCTCGCTGAACCTTTCGAACTCCGTTGCGATCGCCGTTTACGAAGCGCTGCGCCAGAACGGATTCGGCGACCTTATCTGAACGCAGAAACAGGATCATAATATGCTGAATAAAGCCATAGAAACAATAATAAACAGCAGCGGGATCATCGCTATCTCCCGCGGGAACTACGGCGAAGGCCTCGTCCGCGCAGCGGAGGCCCTTGTCAAGGGCGGCGTTAAAGCCGTCGAGGTCACATTCGAGCAGGATAAGGACCCGGAAATCACCGCGGAAGCTATCCGTTCGCTTGTTGATGCTTTCGGCGAAAAGATCGCCGTCGGTGCGGGGACCGTTCTGACCGCCGCACAGCTCCAAACCGCGAAGCAGGCCGGTGCGAGATACATCGTTTCTCCGAACAGCGACGAAAAACTGATCACCGAAACCAAGCGCCTCGGCCTCGGCTCTATCCCCGGAGCGATGACTCCGACGGAGATCGTGCGTGCAAGCGACGCCGGTGCGGATATCGTCAAGATATTCCCGGCAGGTGTGCTCGGACCAGCGTATTTCTCCGCGGTCACAACTCCGCTCGCGCATATCCGCTGCGCAGCGGTCGCCGGCATCACGCCCGAAAACATCGCCGCTTTCAAAAAGGCAGGCGCATGCGCTTTCGGGATCAGCAGCGCATTGTTCTATAAAAAGCTGATCGCCTCAAAGCGGTTCGATGAAATAACGGCTGCCGCCGCTGCGTTTACCTCCGCGCTCGGTGATTAAGCAATAATACACAGGGAAGGAACACATGGACGGGAAGGCCGAAAACATTCACGAGGGGCATAGAAAAAACGTTCGCGAACGCTATATCCGCCGCGGAAATCTCGACGAGTACGAGGATCATCAGATTCTCGAGATGCTCCTTTTCTATGCGATCAAGCGCAGGGACGTCAATCCGCTCGCACATCGGCTCATCAACCGCTTCGGTTCGCTCAAAGCCGTGCTGAAAGCCGATCATTCCGACCTTGTTGCCGCCGGCCTTTCGGAAAACACAGCGACGCTTTTGAAACTCGTTGGCGACATCGGCGCCGCGATCGACCGAAAAGCTGCATACGAAACGGTGATAAACACAGTCGATGACGCCGTTACCATCTGCCACGGTCTGCTTTTCAGAGAAGCGGCGGAAAGCATCGCGCTGATCTGCCTCGATTCGAGAAACCGCGTGCTGAGAGTCCGATTCCGCTCGGAAGGTTTCAGCGATAAGGTCGAAGCGCTGCCGAAATGGGTAGTGGACACTGCGATATCCTCCAATGCCGCTGCCATTTTGCTTGCGCATAATCATCCTTCCGGAAAAACGGAGCCTTCGCTCAGCGACAAGGAAACGACCGCTCTGCTTCACCAGCTGCTGTCATCCATCGGCATCGAGCTTTACGACCATATAATCGTAACGCGGGACGCATGCTTCTCGATGATGCGGGAGTACACAAAAACAGGCATGATGGAACTTCGTGAGAAGGGATCCGAAGAAGCCGATTCAGACGCCGGAAGTAACGCCGGATGAAAGGAAAAACGGAATGAAAAAGAAACTTGCAATATGCGTTCTTACTCTTGCGCTGATGGCCGCCGCGCTGCTCATGGCCGCCTGCAAAACGGAATCGAAAACACTGAACAGCACTTCGGATATCTTCTCCTATCTTCTTGAAAACGGGGAGTTTTCCGAAATGAGCCCGAATGTCGGCGAGGACGATCTTTTTGAACTCTACGGCATCGACAGCAAGAAGCTCGAAAGCTATGAATTCCGATTCTCGCAGGAGCGCCTCAACGCGGAAGAGATAGCGGTCTTCAAACTTTGCGATCCGGAATACGGCAGCATCCTGAAAGGAATACTGACCTCCCATATCGCGAGCGCGGCAAGGCAGGCCGTCGGATACAACACCAAGGAACGCTGCGATATGATAAAGAACACGAAAGTTTATGAAAAGGGCGGTTATGTTTTCTTTGTTATGAACATGGGCGGGGAAGAGCTTTCCGAAAAACTGCTCGGCCTGATCCCGGAGAACTGAATCGGAGCGGATCTTCCGACATTCTTTGACATAGATTGACTTGCGGCAATGTTTGTGATACAATAGAAAGGATGATGGGGCAGTATGTGGCTCCGTCGAAAAACTGTATCATTACGATGCGGAGGCGGCGGATCGGCTTAATTCGCCAAATAACTGTATGATCGATTTAAAGAAAAAAACGAAGCTGACGGCGGCACTGCTTGCTGCTGTGCTTGCTTTTTCTGCTTTTGTTTCCTGCGCACCCAAAAGGGACGAACCTTCAGGCCATGTGACCATCCCTTCCAATACAGCGGGACCGGGGACCGCGCAGCCCACGGATGTACCCGCCACGGATATTCCCGAGGAAACACCGGCTCTGACTCAGACCGCCGAAACGGATGTTCCCTCGCCGACAGACCCGCCTGAGAGCGAGGTTCCGACCGAAGAGGTGACCGACGCTCCGACGGCAACGCCCGCGCCGGCGACGCCGACTCCCGCGCCTTCAACGAATCCCCCGGCAACGAATCCGCCGTCCGGCAATACCGTTCCACTCGGCTCTTCGTCGAAGCCCGCGCGCTTCACTATGCCGACCGATCTGTACGGCCTTTCGGAATACGCCTGCGAACAGTGGTTCAGCGACGCGGTATTCATCGGCGATTCGATCACCCTCGGCTGGCAGAATTACAACAACAAAATGCTTGAAACCAATTCGAGCTTTTTCGGCAATACCCATTTCCTCTGCTCGGGAAGCTACGGCGTCGGCCATGCTTTCGACCCGATCTCGGAGGACAGCCTCCATCCGCGCTATCAGGGCGAACAGCATTTTGTCTGGGATTCCGTTTCGATGATGGGCGCGAACAAAGTCTTCATCCTGCTCGGCATGAACGACATTTCGATCTACGGCGTCGACGGGACCGCTTCCCGCTATCAGGACCTGATCGCGAATATTATTTCGCACCGTCCCGGCGTTCAGATCTATGTCATCAGCAATATGTATATGTACCGCGGCAGCGAGCGCGAAAAGCTCAACAACCGCAACATTTATCTTCTCAACCAGCGTCTTGTCCGGATGTGCAACGAGCACGGTTATGAGTTCGTGAACATCGCGAGCCATCTGATCGACGAGAACGGTTTCGTTCCGGATCAGTACAGCTCCGATCATTACGTTCACCAGACCTATGCCGCATATGCCGTTTGGGCGCAGATACTGAGGAGCGTTGCCGCGCGGCATATCCAGGGCATCCCCCCGATCGTATTCTCTTTGCCGTAAGGCGTTATACTAAACCAAAAAACGAAAGGCACAACAATGAAAAAGATTTTCTCCAAACTGTTCGTTCTGATGCTTGCGGCAGCATTCTGCCTCTCGGCATTTGCCTGCGCAGGCTCCGGTGATAAGGATTCAAACGCATCCGCTGCGAATACCCCCGATCCCAATGCGGATATCGACGCCGTTTACGAAGAGCTGCTCGCGACCGGCAATTTCCCCGAGCTTTCCAAAGTTCCCGCGGGTCAGCTTATGGACAACTACGGCATCGATCCCGATAAGCTCGAAGACTATGTGATGGCCATGCCCCTCAATTTCTATGAGGACATCTGCGAGATCGCGATCTTCAAAGTTAAGGACGAAGCATATGCCAAGGACGTCGAAAAGATCATGAGCTCGATCCTTAAGCAGAACAAGAACACCTCCAAGGGCTACAGCGACCCCGAGCAGGCGCAGATCATCGAGCCCGCGGAAGTCGTCGTGAGCGGCAATTACTGCTATCTCGTTGTCGGAAAGAATTACGAAGATCTGATGAAGATCATGCATAAATACTTCGGTTAATGGTTTTCTCGAGCCTGCTGTTTTTATTCATATTCTTTGCGATCACTCTGGCACTGTATTACGCAGTGCCTAATCGCGTTTACAGAAATACCGTACTGCTCGTGATGAGCCTCATCTTCTACAGCTGGGGCGAACCGAAGTACGTGCTTCTGATGGTCTTCTCGATCCTGATGAATTATGCTGCGGGCTATATTGTCGGAACTTACAGGAACAAACAGGCAAAAGCGCTTGAAGCGCATGACGGACTGCTCGCAAAGAAAAGCAAAAAGCTGAGCCGGCTTTATCTTGCGCTTTCGATCGTATTGAACCTTGCGCTGCTTGTCGTTTTCAAATACACGGGCCTTTTTGCGAACACGCTCAAAAGCCTGATCCCGGCGCTTGGCGGAATGAATGTGCCGGAGATCGCTTTGCCCATCGGTATTTCGTTCTATACCTTCCAGGCAATGAGCTATGTTATCGATGTATACAGGCGTGCGACTCCGATCCAGAAGAATCCCGTTTATTTCGGGACCTATGTCGCGCTTTTCCCGCAGCTGATTGCCGGCCCGATCGTTCGCTACCGCGATGTTGCGGACCAGCTTGAAAACCGGAAGGAAAACCTTGAACAGTTCGCGTCCGGCGTAAAGCTTTTCTGCGTCGGTCTCGCGAAAAAGGTGCTCGTCGCGAATCAGCTCGCCGCGTTCTGGGCGGTCATGAAGGCGGATCCGGCGTCGAACGGAGTGCTTGCATCATGGGCGGGCATCATAGCCTTCAGCCTGCAGATCTATTTCGATTTCAGCGGATACTCCGATATGGCGATCGGCCTCGGAAGGATGTTCGGCTTCGAATTCCTCAAGAACTTCGATTTCCCCTATATTTCAAGGAGCGTCAGCGAATTCTGGAGGAGATGGCATATCTCCCTCGGAACATGGTTCAAGGAATATGTCTACATCCCTCTCGGCGGCAACCGCAAAGGCACCGCAAGAACGCTTATCAACCTTGCGATCGTTTGGGGCCTGACCGGCCTATGGCACGGCGCAAGCTGGAACTTCGCCCTCTGGGGCCTGTATTTCGGTGTTCTGATCATCCTCGAAAAGCTTTTCCTCGGAAAACTGCTCGAGAAACTGCCGAAATTCCTTTCGTCGTTCTACCTGCTTCTGATCGTCGTCCTCGGATGGGCGCTGTTCGACTTTACGAACATGAAAGAACTCGGCGCGTTCATGACCTCGCTGTTTACAGGCAGCGGCTCGGGTTTCTCCGTGCATGACAAGCTTGTATACATCGTCGCGTATCTGCCCGTGCTGATCGTCGCGATCGTCGGTTCAACGCCTCTTGCGAAGAAACTGCATGACAGGTTCGAAAGCAAAGCCTGGTGCGGCTGGCTCGATCTTGCGCTCGTTGCCTGCGCTCTTGTGCTTGCGACCTCGTCGCTCGTTGCAAGCGGATACAATCCATTTATCTATTTCCGCTTCTGACAATGGCGGCACGGTAAGAAACAAAAAGCGCTCCCGATTCTGCGGAGAGTGCTTTTTCTTTGTTTTGAACCAAATAATTGACAAATTTCGAGTATTGGTTTAAAATTCATATGTTGCAGCAGGCTAATTTTTTAATTTATAATTTTTTCGCTGCAAAGGGGAAACATGGAAGAAACAAGAAAACGCCGCAGAGGCGACCGCAAGGACGCATACCTTGTCAGAGACCTCGATCCGATGCACAAATTCATGCCGTACCTGCTTCCGAAC
>JAEEYN010000060.1 GCA_016288175.1 Bacillota bacterium
AAGGCGAAGACCGCGTTCCGTCTTAACGGCGGCACCCGCGCCAACGTCGTCTGCGGCAAGGTCAAGCTCTTCGTTCCCGTTGCCGAAAACCTTATCCGCGATCATCTCTCCGTCGTGCTCGATAAGGGCATGACCGTCGATATGGAAAATAAGCCGAACGGCACCGAGCTGACGATCAACGGTCTCGACGCGCACGGCTCGATGCCGGAGCTCGGCAAAAACGCGATGCTTGCGGCGTTCGCGCTGCTCGCGGAGCTTCCCATTGCGGATGCTGACAGGCGCGTCGCGAAGCTCCTTCACGAGCGTTTCGCATTCGATATGCACGGCGAGACCATCGGCCTCGACCGCAGCGATTCGAGCGGCAGGCTGACCCTCAACCCCGGCGTCATCGCATGGGACGACGAGGGCTTCGAGCTTTCGATCGACGTACGCCATCCGACCTCCATGGATTATAAAGAGGTCCGCGACGGCATCGCGAACGCCCTTCGCGAATTCGAGCCCGAGCTTATCCACGAAAAGCAGCAGGACGGCCACTATGTTCCTGCGGACAGCGAGCTTGTTTCGAAGCTTCTCGCGGTCTATGAGGAGCGCACCGGCAAATACGAAGCGCCTCTGGCGATCGGCGGCGGAACCTACGCAAGGGCGTTCCCGAACGCCGTTGCCTTCGGTTGCGAGAAGGTCGGCATCTCCGGCCCCGTCCATATGCCGAATGAGTTCATCGGCATCGACGAGCTGATGTTCGATACGCATATGCTTGCGGACGCAATTATGGCGCTCGCATGCGAAGAATAAAGCTGAAGGCGTTTTCCCAAAAGGAGAACGCCTCTTTTATAGCAATCGCAGGGGTTCAATATGGAAAAATTCAAAGATCTTGAATACAGGCGCCCCGAAAAAGGGCCACTCGTCAAGGAATTCAAAGCGCAGCTGAAGCGTTTCACGGAGGCAAAGACCTTCGAGGAAGCGAATAAAGCGATGCTCGATTGGAATGGGCTTATGGACAGGGTCTCGACGCAGGCCGTCATCGCGAGCATCCGCAACACGATGAACATGAAGGACGAATTCTACGACGGCGAAAAGAAGTTCTATAATTCGACCATGCCGAAGCTGATGCCTCTTATGAAAAAGACGACGAAAGCGATGCTCCATAGCCCCTTCCGCCCGCAGTTCGAGGAAGCCTACGGCAAGCATATGTTCAAATCGATGGAGGTCGAAGAAAAGCTGATGAGCCCCAAAATCATCCTTCCGATGATCAGGGAAAACAAGCTCGGCACCGAGTATTCCAAGACCGCCGCAGCCTGCTCCGTCGATTTCATGGGCGAAAAATGCAATTTCTACGGCCTGCTGCGCCACATGCAGTCGACCGACAGAGCTGAAAGGAAGGCCGCGTTCACCGAATGGGCGAAGCTCTACCAAGGAGCGGCGCCGAAGCTCGAGGAGCAGTACGGCAAGCTCGTCAAAACCCGCGTGAAGATCGCGAAAAAGCTCGGTTTCCCGAACTATATCGACTATATCTATAAGGCCCGCGGCCGCTACGACTACGGCCCCGCCGAGGTCGCCGAATTCCGCGAAGCGATCCGCAAATACATTACGCCGCTCTGCGCGAAGCTCTTTGAGGAGCAGCGGCAGCGCATCGGCGTCGATAAGCTCCAATGGTACGACGAAGCGCTCGTCTTCCCGGAGGGTAACGCGGACCCCGAAGGCACGCCCGAGGAGCTGACCGAAAAGGCGCGGCAGATGTATGCGGAGCTTTCCCCGGAAACCGGCGAATTCTTCAACTTCATGGTCGAGCACGAGCTTTACGACTTCGTGACGAAGGAAAACAAGCATCTCGGCGGCTACTGCACGAGCCTTTCCGAATACAAGGCGCCGTTCATCTTTTCGAACTTCAACGGTACCTCCGCGGATATCGACGTTCTGACGCATGAAGCGGGC
Source organism: Bacillota bacterium (assembly GCA_016288175.1). Lineage (GTDB taxonomy): Bacteria > Bacillota > Clostridia > Christensenellales > CAG-138 > PeH17. The sequence continues at coordinate 1,933 of JAEEYN010000060.1, forward strand.
CACGCCTTCGAATACTATTATGCTTCGAGGCGGCTGCCGCTCAGCAGCCTTGTCCACTCCACGAGCGAGATCAACGAGATCCACTCCATGTCCATGGAGCTGCTCACCTATCCGTACATGGAGCGCTTCTTCCCCGGAAAGTCGGACAAATACCGCTATGCGCATTTCGTTGACGCGGTAAAGACGATCCCCTACCTCGTTTCCGTCGATGAATTCCAGCACCGCGTTTTCGAAAATCCGTCTTCCACGCCCGCCGACTGGCGCAGGTTCTGGAAGCAGATCGAGGAAAAGTACATGCCCTGGCGCAGCTACGACGGCAACGAATTCCTCGAAAGCGGCGGTTTCTGGATGCAGAAGCAGCATGTCTTCCTCTACCCCTTCTACTATGTCGACTACGCAATGGCGCAGCTCGGCGCTTTCTCCCTCTACCGCAAATCGGTCGAAGGCGGCGACGCCTGGAACAGCTATCTCAAGCTCTGCGGCCTCGGCGGCAAATACGGCTATTTCGAAACGCTTGAAAAGGCCGGGATCCCGATGCCGCTGAACAAGGATTTTATCCGCGAAATGGCGGTATTCCTCGAAAAGCAGATCGGCGAGCTCGCGGCGAAGCTCTGACGGCCGCACCCCAACAGATTATTAATAAACAAGGAGATAAACTATGAATTCCGAATGGTCCCTCGACGTACTCTACAAGGGTTTTGACGACCCGAAATTCACCGAAGACTTCAAAAAGCTCGACGGCTGCATCGCAAGTATCAACGCTTTCGCGGCAAAGCTCCCGGAGCTCGATCCGAAGGAAGCCCTCATCACCTACATCACCGAGAGCGAAAAGAATCTGCTGCTCATCGAAGACCTCTACAGCTTCGCGGGCCTGCGTTCCGCCGCGAATACGAAGGACAACGAGGCGAATTCCGTGATCGGCCGCCTGATGGGTAAGCTCAGCGGCACGACCCGCGCGGAGACCGCGATCAAGAAGTACATCGCCAATCTTCCGAACCTCGACGAGCTGATCGAAAGCGATCCTCTGCTGAAGGAATACGAGTATATGCTCAAGAACATCCGCGCACAGCAGCAGCATATGCTGAGCGAGGAATGCGAGGAGGTCGCCGACCTTTTCAACATCAGCGGCGCATCCGCCTGGAGCGATCTGCACGGCTATTTGACCTCCACCGTCACGGCGAACTACCGCGGCAGGGAGATCGGCCTTTCCTCCGTCCGCAATCTTGCCTACGATCCCGACCCCGCCGTCCGCAAGGACGCCTACGAGGCGGAGCTCGCCTGCTATAAGAAGATCGAGGATCCCATCGCGTTCTCCCTCAACAGCATCAAGCTGCAGGTCATCAACAGCGCCCGTCTGCGCGGTTTTGCTTCTCCCCTCGAGCAGACGCTCTTCGGCGCTCATATGAAGCGCGAAACGCTCGACGCCCTCCTCGGCGCGATGAACGACCACTTCGATCTCTTCCGCCGCTATCTGAAGGTCAAGGCGGAGGCTCTCGGCCATAAGAACGGCATGCCCTGGTACGATATGTTCGCGCCGATGGGCTCTTCCGACAAAAAATACACCGTTGAGGAAGCGAAGGAGTATCTTCTCAAGATCTTCCGCGGCTTCGACAAGGACCTCGCCCACATGGTCGAGCGCGCTTTCGATGAAGCGTGGATCGATTTCTATCCGCGCGAAGGCAAGGTTGGCGGCGCGTTCTGCTCCGGCCTCGCGGGCCATCATCAGAGCCGCGTGCTGACGAATTTCGACGGCTCGTTCTCCGATATCGTCACCCTCGCCCATGAGCTCGGCCACGCCTTCCATAACCTGAACCTCGAAAACCACCGCCCGCTGAACAACGATTATTCGATGCCCGTCGCGGAAACGGCCTCCACCTTCAACGAGAACGTCATCATGAACGCGGCGATCGCGGCGGCGGAAACGGACGAGGAGAAGCTGATGCTGATCGAGAGCCAGCTCATGGATACGACGCAGATCATCTGCGATATCTATTCCCGCTACCTGTTCGAGACCAGCGTTTTCGAAAACCGCGAGGAGGACTTCATGCCCGCAGCAAGGATGTGCGAACTGATGCTCGACGCGCAGAAGAAGGCCTACGGCGACGGCCTCGATCAGAACGCGCTGCACCCCTATATGTGGCTCTGCAAGGGACATTATTACAGCACCCTTTCCTTCTATAATTTCCCGTACGCCTTCGGCGGCCTGTTCGCCCGCGGCCTGTACGCGAAGTATGTTGAGGAAGGCCCATCCTTCGTTCCGACCTACCGCAAGCTCCTCTTCACGACGCCGATCGCGACCGTTGAGGACACCGCGAAGGTCGCCGGCATCGACCTCACGAAGAAGGATTTCTGGGAAAAGAGCCTGCTTTCCTATGAAAAGAACGTGGATGAGTTCGAACGCCTTGTGAAGAAGCTTTATAAATAAGTTTCGCTCACGCCCCGTTTTCGGCGCGGTGCGATAAGGAAGCTTTTCGATCATGCCTGCCCCGCCGAAACGAAGACGCCCGCAGGCCGTCCGATGAAGAACAAAGGAATGAAGACGCTTCGCCGGTCATTTCGGCGGGCGTCTTCGCTTCATCCGGCGGCGCAGAGACCCGGATCAAGTAATTCTCCTGTCACAAAGCAAAACGGGGCAGGGCCGTTCCCGTAACAATTTTTCAACAGTTTCGTAACACTCTTTTAACATTTACCCCGTTGACAGCAGAATATGACATATGATAAAATAGAATCAAGATACGGAACACGCTTTTTCATTGGAATATCATATGTTTATTTCATGTATCTGCATTTCCGTATCTCAATACTTAAGCGAGGAAGGAACTATGAAAAAAACAATTTCGATCATTATCGCGCTGATCCTTCTCGTATGTGTATTCTCCGCCTGCGCCAAAGCGCCCGGCGGCGAAGCAACCGTTCAGACGGAGATTCCCGAAACCACGGGAGCGCCGCTGACCACGCCTTATGAAACGGAGCCTGCGCGAACCGAAGCGCCTTCGGACGGTATGCTCCTTCCGTGCCCGCCGGGTTATCTCTCTTGGGACTTTTCTTCTTATGCCGAACTGGCCGCCGCCTTCTTGGAAAAGGATTCCGACGGATATGCCAGATTGCATACATGGCACCACTCGGGGGGCATGGAAGCTTTAGGTTCAGCCTATAATACTTTTATCAACGGTCTTGAATCGGGCGAGCTGACCCTCCCTCTGCCGCTTTATAACGGCGAACCTGCTTCGCCGGGAGATCCGGAATACTCGATTACTGTTTTTTCATATGAAAAATTCAATCTGCCCTGTGTGATGTATCTGATCGAATGCGATGAACAAAAGATAATGGTCGTGCTGACGCCTCTGTCGGTCGCCGACGGTCTTGAGCTGAACGGCAGCGAGACTTATTCCGACGTCGCGAAAATCCTTGCGCCGCTTTATCCGACCGAGGACACGCCGAAGGAGCAGTATGGACCCGGATATACGAACGTGACCGGGCAAGAGCTCGAGCTGGCCGGCGGAAGAAAGGTTTGGGCGACTGTGCTGGAACAGAAACTCAACGAAAGCAGCAACAGGATCGACTATAACTTCGTTTATGACGGTTACGTCGTTTCTGTCTGGGAATGGATAAATCCGGCCGATTACAGCAATTCACATAATCTTACCGACTGGTTAT
>JAEEYN010000061.1 GCA_016288175.1 Bacillota bacterium
ATCCCCGACGCCGAGGTTCTGCCCGACGAAAGTTGTTCCTGCAAGGGAAACGCTCTGCATCGGCAGCAGCAGGAACTGGTCGATCTTCGCGTAGGCCGTCCAGCCGCTCATGCAGTCGTTGCCGAATTGGTTGATATAGCCTTGAACGAAGATATTCGAGAAGGATGTGACGGCCATCTGCAGCGCCGCGGGGAGGCCGACCTTCAGGATCTTCTTCATCATTTCCTTATGGATCCTGAGTTTTTTGATGTGCAGCTTCGTGCAGTTATCCGAGCGCATCAGCGTTCTGATAACGAGCAGAGCGGAGAGGAACTGCGCGCCGATCGTCGCGAGAGCAACGCCTTCGACGCCCATCTTGAAAACGAGGACGAAAACAAGGTCGAGCACCGTGTTCGTAACCGCGGAAACAACGAGGAAATAGAACGGGCGCTGCGAATCGCCGACGGCGCGCATGATGCCCGAGCCGATGTTATAGAACATCAGTCCCGTGATGCCTGAAAAATAGATGCGCAGATACGTCGTCGCTTCCGGCAGAACTTCCGCGGGTGTCTTCATCAGCGAAAGCATGAACGGCGTCATCGCGATGCCGATGCCGGTGAAAGCGATGCCCATGATCAGCGTCAGAAACAGCGCCGTATGGACGGTGTCCTGGACCTTGTCGAACTGCTTCGCGCCGTAGTATTGGGAAATAACGACGCCCGCGCCCGCGCTGAGCCCCATGAAGGTTCCGATCAGCGTGTTCATGATCGGGCCGACGTTGCCAACGGCAGCGAACGCCTGGTTGCTGACGTAGTTTCCGACGACCCAGCTGTCGACCGTGTTATAAAGCTGTTGAAAGATATTGCCGACAAGCAGCGGCAGCGCAAATGTTATGATATGCCTTATTATATTGCCCTGCGTCATGTCCACATCGCGCCGGGCATGCGGGAACCGTTTCCTTACTGCTGTACTCACCTTGAATAGATCCTCTTTGACTCTGTTTTGATTCGATTATAGCACATTCGGGGGTGTTTTTAAAGCAGTTCGGCATTTATTTTTCCGACAAAAAAGCGGGACAGTGTCCCGCTTTTTCATTTTCTGTTAATTATTTCTTTCTGAAGAGGTATTTATCCACGCTGTCCTTCATTGAATCGGAGATCTTCTTCTCGATCGGGAAAACGGGGGCGTTGATGACGCGTTTGGAGAAAGCAAGCACGTTCCGGAGAGTGATATCGAGCGCTTTCGCGGACATGAACGCGAGCGCGGGATCGTCGCGGCGGTCGTGCATATAGCCCGCGCCGGGCGAAGCGAAGCGGCAGAAATTCACCGCGGGCACGCCGTTGTCGGCGAAGGGCACGCTGTCGCTCGAATAAACATGCTCCTTGACCTCCGCGGCCCTGCCCATTTCCTTCATCATCGCGTCGACATAATTCTTCAGCGGTTCGGCGCCCATCGTGAAGATCTTCTCCGAGCCGAGGATCGGGCCGGCAACATCCACATTGATCATCAGCACATGCTTTTCAAGCTCGTCCTTATGCGCCGCGGTCCATGCCTTGCTGCCGAGGAGACCCTGCTCCTCGCTGCCGTACCAGTTGAATTTGACGGTGCGCTTCGGCGGATTCGCCGCGAAATAGCGCAGCATCTCCATGATGATGACCGAGCCGGACATATTATCATACGAACCGGTGGAAAACTCCACGCTGTCGTAATGCGCGCCGAATGAAACGATCTCATCCGGGAATTCCGTTCCGGGGATCACGGCGCAGACATTGCGCGAATAACCGTCGAAGCGGCGGCTCTTCACAACGAGCCGGACCTTTGAGGCGCCGAGGGTAACGAGCTCGAGCGCGTCCCTCGCGCGGAGATTGACGAGGATATTGTCCCCGAACGCGCCGGTGTAGGTTTCGCGGATCTTGCGGATATCGAGGTCCGTTTCGCCTTCCTTATCGAAGATCGAGCTGGAATAGCTGATTATCGCCGCCGGTTTCGCCTTCTGAAGGCGCTCGTACATCGCGTAGCCGACGCGTCCGTTGACGAGCACTGCCTTCCCCGCGGCGCCGACAAGGTTCGCTTCGAGAGCATCCTCAACATACTTGATTTCAAGCTCAAGCCCCTCTTCGGGGGTGGATTCGGAACGGATATAGCCGGTGACGCTGTATTCCTTCTCATAGGGCTCGAGCACTGTCAGTACCGCTTTTTCAACGCGGCCGGCCGAGGCCTCAAAGGTTTCGATCGCGCATGCGGCGCCGGTTGATTCCGCCTCCTCCTTCAGCCTTTCCGCCGCGCTCGTTTCCGCGCCGGTGCAGCTGACGCGCTCGTGGGCAAGGCTCAGCATCAGTTTGTATGCCCGCTCCGCAGAAACCTCGCAAAAATCTTTTTCAAATTCGGTCATTGCAGCAATCCGCCTTTCTTTTTGAATAATTAAAGCAGGGTGCTCAAAGCCCCTGCTTTTTCAACATTTTTTGTTCTTTGAGCTCGAAATTATGCATCCAGTCCGCTTTGAAGTAATAGACGATGAATGCGATCGAGCTCAGCGTCCATGTCAGCGGGTATGCCCAGAAGACGACGCCGATATCCGGGATCAGTTTTACGGTAATCGTGATGTACGTAACGCGGATCACGCACCAGCATATCAGCATAACAAGCATCGGCACCGTTGTTTTTCCGCTTCCGCGGATTATGCCCGCCATGCAGTGCGAAAGCGACAGCAGGCAATAGAACAGCGCTTCCGTCCGCGCCTGGCGAACGCCGAATGCGACAACGTTCGGATCGGAGTTGAACATGGCGATCAGGTGCGGGGCAAGGATCACGAACAGCACGCCGATGATCTCCGCGATCGCAATGCCGGAAGCGAGTCCGAACACCGTGCCCTTCTTGACGCGGTCGTATTTTTTCGCGCCGAGATTCTGGCTTGTAAAGGTCGTGAGCGAAACGCTGAAGCTCGTGACCGGCAGGAAAGCGAAGCCCTCAAGCTTCGAATAGGAGCCGCAGCCCGCCATCGCGTCCGGGCCGAAAGCGTTGATGTTGGTCTGAACGATAACGTTTGCGAAGCCGATGACGGAGTTCTGCACGCCGGTCGGCAGGCCGGTCGCAAGGATCTCCTTTAAAAGCGTCTTGTCGAAGCGGATATCCTTCGGCGTGATGCGGTGCACGTCGTTAACGGTCGTGAGCTTGATGAACGAGAGCGTCGCGCTCAAAAACTGGGAGATCGCCGTTGCCGCCGCCGCGCCGATGATCCCGAAATTCAGGAATTTGACGAAGAGGATATCGAGCAGAACGTTCGTAACGGAGGCGACGATGAGGTAATAGAGCGGGTGGCGGCTGTCGCCCCTCGCCTGGAAAATTCCGTTGAAGGAGTTATACAGAACGCTGCCGATGGAGCCGGCGAAATACACGCGGAAATATTTGACGGATTCCGGGAAAACCTCCTCCGGCGTGTTCATAAGGCGGAGAATCAGCGGAGTGCAGGTCATGCCGAAGACCATCAGCACGATGCCGGCGCAGATGCCGAAAGCGACGGTCGTATGCACCGCTCTGTGCACAAGGTCGTATTTCTGCGCGCCGTAATAGCGCCCGATCACAACGCCCGCGCCGACGAAGACGCCGTAGATGAATCCGACGATCAAAAAAATCAGACTGCCGGAGGAGGCAACGGCCGCAAGCGCCTGCTTGCCGAGCACCTTGCCCACAACGAGCGAGTCCGCGATATTGTACATCTGCTGGAACAACTGCCCGATGAATATCGGCAGTGCGAACAGAGCGATTTTGCTGTAGATTTTGCCTTCGGTCATTTCGTGCCTCATATGAGCCCCTCTTTTGATTAGATTATAGGCTCAGCCGCATTTTTTGTCAACGCGGAAATGAGAATATACCGGCCTGGGGGCAAAGAAAAGTCCCGGGCATCTCCGCCCGGTACTCCGTTTCGCTTTTCTCAATCATCCGCGAATTCGCTGAGGATCAGCCTGTACTTTTGATAAAACCGTTCAAAAGTACCGTTTTCGATCTCCGAACGCATGCGCGCCGTCAGATCGTTATAGAAATACAGATTATGCAGCACGCAGAGGCGCATTCCGAGGCGTTCATCGGCCTTCAGCAGATGGCGGATGTACGCCCGCGAATGATTCCGGCAGGCGGGACAGCTGCAGTTTTCGTCGATCGGGCGCTCGTCCAGAGTGTACTTTTCCGCTAAAAGACGCCGTTTTCCGCTCCATGTGAACACATTGCCGTGCTGCGCGTTCCGCAAGGGCAGCACGCAGTCGAAAAAATCGATGCCGCGGTGTACGCCTTCGAGAATGTTCAGCGGAGTGCCAACGCCCATCAGATAGCGCGGCTTATCCTTCGGCATTTCGGGTTCGACGGCTTCGATGATCTCATACATCTCCTCCGCGGTCTCGCCGACGGACAGCCCGCCGATCGCGTAACCGTCGCATGGAATTTCGCGGATCTCGCGCATATGCCGGGCGCGGATATCCGGGAAAACACCGCCCTGGTTTATGCCGAAAAGCATCTGATCCCGATTCAGCGTGCGCTCATCCGCGTTCAGTCGGTCGAGCTCCTCCCGGCAGCGGACGAGCCAGCGCGTCGTCCTGCCGACCGACCGTTCGACGTATTTGCGCGGAGACGGATTGGCAATGCATTCATCGAACGCCATCGCGATGGTCGAAGCGAGGTTCGACTGGATCCGGATCGACTCCTCCGGCCCGATGAATATCTTCCTGCCGTCGAGATAGGAAATGAAGCCGACGCCCTGCTCTGTGATCTTCCTCCGATGCGCGAGTGAAAAGACCTGGAAACCGCCGCTGTCGGTCAGAACCGGACCGTCCCAGTTCATGAATTTGCGAAGGCCGCCGAGCGCCCGGACCGTCTCATCGCCGGGGCGAAGATGCAGATGATAAGTGTTCGAAAGTTCGACCGTGCAGCCGACATCCCGAAGGTCCTCCGGCCCCGCGCCTCCGCGGATCGCGGCAGCGGTGCCGACGTTCATAAAGACCGGGGTCTCGATCGTTCCGTGAACTGTTTCGAATGTTGTGCGCCTTGCATTCCCGCATTGCGCTTTCAGCTCAAGTTTGCCCATTTTCGCCTCGCCGATAATCTTTTCTTCCCGTTTATTTTATCAGTTTACGCTTTGGATTTCAATCACCGCGCTGCAAAACCCAAAACAAAACCGCCGCGGGGCGTTAAGCTCCGCGGCGGAACAGATAGGATGCGGTTTAAGTCAGGCTGTTGCGGATAATCACAAGAGCTATCGCCACGGCAATGAAACCCAGACCAACTATTATCAAATGCCATGCGATCTTGCGCTTACCTTTCGCTGCCTCCTTGTAGTCATAATATGTCTTTGGCGTCTTTTCGTCGCTCACATATCCGCGGCGAACCCGGCGCATCGAACTGAAGCTGTAGGTGATGCCGTCGAGGGCACCTTCCTTGATTACGAGAGTCAACAGTCCGACGCAAGTCAGCAGGATCCCGGGAACGGTGAACGCGTCGCATAGGATCCGCAGAACCGTGCCCTTGTCCTCGGTCTTGAAAAGACCTTTGAGGATGCAGAACAGCAGAGCGATCACCAAACCGACGACGACAGTCGCCACGTACTTGACCAGAGTGTGTTTCTTACTGCTTTCTTGCTGCATTTGCATCAATATCGGCTACTTCCTTGCGATACTTCTCGCACTCTGCGGTATTGCACAGCACGAAGTGTCCGGGAATAACCTCCTTGAACTCCGGTCCTTCTTCCGTATAGTCATGCGAAAGCGCGGGAACGTAGGTGATACGCTTGCGGCGCTTCTCGTAGTTCGGGTCGGGAAGAGGAATTGCGGAGAGCAGCGACCTTGTGTAGGGATGGAGCGGATGCGCGAACAGCTCATCGGAATCCGCAAGCTCGACCATCCTGCCGAAGTACATAACGCCGATCCTGTCGGAGAAGTACTTAACAACGCTGAGGTCGTGGGCGATGAACATGATCGTCAGACCCATTTCATCGCGCAGATCGTTCATCAGGTTGATGACCTGCGCCTGAATCGAAACGTCAAGAGCGCTGATAGGCTCGTCGGCGATGATCAGGTCGGGCTGAAGGACGATCGCGCGGGCAATGCCGATACGCTGCCTCTGGCCGCCGGAGAACTCATGCGGATAACGCTCTGCATGCTCGGGGACCAGACCGACCTTTTCAAGAACCTCGGAAACGCGGTCGTCGATGAACTGCTTATCACGAATGCCGCGGATCTTGAGGCCTTCCGCGATGATCTCGCGAACGGTCATACGGGGGTCAAGGGAGCCGACAGGATCCTGGAAGATCATCTGGATCTTTGTCATTAGATCCTTATGGACGACTCTGTCCTCATTCAGCGCCGCAACGGCTGCGGTGTCGCCCGCTGCCTTTGCTTCGGCAAGCTTCTGCTTCCAGCGCTTTACGGCGTCGGCACCCATGCCGATCCTCTTGCCGCGGAAATAGACATCGCCGTCAGTGAGCGGGTACAGGCCGATGATCGAACGACCGGTGGTCGTTTTACCGCAGCCGGACTCGCCGACGAGGCCGAATACTTCGCCCTTCCGGATGTTGAAGCTTACGTCGTCGACAGCCTTGGTCGATTTGAAGTACTGCTTCAGATGCTCGACGCGAAGGAGAGGCTCCTTGCTCGGATCGAAGTTGGGGGTATAATTGTCAACTCTGAGTTTCCTGTCGAGTTCACTGGCCTTATCATGGGCTTCTACCTGCATGTTATTCTTTTCAGCCATTGATCTCACCTCCGTTTTCCTCGTTGAGCTTCTTCATGCGTTCGATACGATCGGTAACGATCTTCGGAGGCTCAACCTTCGGTGCATCGGGATGAAGCAGCCAGGTGGCGGCATAGTGGGTATCGGTGATCTTGAACATCGGCGGCTGCTCTTCGAGGTCGATCTGCATAGCGTATTTGTTACGCTCTGCAAACGCGTCGCCCTGCGGCGGGAAGATCATGTTCGGAGGAGTACCGGGGATCGCGTCGAGCTTTTCCTTGGTATCAAGGTCGGGCATGGAGGCCAGCAGCGCCCAGGTGTAGGGATGCGCGGGCTCATAGAACAGCTCATCGGCGGTACCGTATTCAACGATCTTACCGGCGTACATAACGGCGATCTTATCAGCCATATTTGCAACAACGCCGAGGTCGTGAGTGATGAAGATAATCGAAAGCTTACGCTCGACTTTCAGCTTGTTGATCAGCTCGAGGATCTGTGCCTGGATGGTAACGTCCAGAGCGGTGGTCGGCTCGTCGCAGATCAGGATGTCGGGGTTCGCGGCAAGCGCGATCGCGATAACGATACGCTGCCTCATACCGCCGGAGAACTCGAACGGATACTGACGGTAACGTTCGCGTGCCTTCGGGATACCGACTTCCTCCATCAGCTCGATCGCTCGGATCTGCGCCTTGCGCTTGGTGACCTCGTGCTCGCGCTTGGAAGCCTCGTCGCAGAGGAACTCGACCATTTCGTCGGAAAGCTCTTCATAGTTGAGCTGTTCCGCGGAACCGAGCTGCTCCTGGAAGGAATCGCGGGCCCTGATCATGTCGAGGCGGATATTGTTCTGGTAAAGATCGATATCCATCCTGTCCTTGAAGAGCTTCTGATTCCTGTTGAGGTGACGTTTCTTCTCAACCTTCAGCGCTTCCTGATAAGTATCGACCGCAGCATTGATGCTGGATTTGAAGGTGTAAGCAACGCTGTCCTTGTGGATCGAAAGCCTGTCGAGGGAGTCCTCGATCATGGTCGAGCACTTCTTTGCTTCTTCCTTCGCTACCTTGAGGTCGATCCTTTCGCCTTCTTTCATCCTCGAAAGAGCGGTGTCGAGGCTTTCGACGATAACGCTCTTCTTGGAGAATGCCTTATCGTTGGAATTCTTCAGACCGGCGCCGACGCTCTCGCGGAAATCGTTCAGGAACTGCTCGTTGAAGGTCTGCTTCATCTGAGCGTTGAGCTGATCGATGTCGCCGTTGAATTCCGGCATCGCGTTGGAAAGCTTGCAGTACGCCATCGCGTAGAAGTCGGGCTTCGGAAGATCGAGAGCCGCCTGGAGAGGCTCGCGCATCTTGCGGAGGATCTCGTCGGTCTGCTCGTGGCTGCCTTCCTTGCGGTACGCGGGGATCGCATTCTGAAGCTCAGCAAGAAGTCCGTGCAGCTCTGCATCGCCTTCTTTGATCAGGAAGGGATTGTAGATGTTGTGGGAATCCTTGATGATTCGCTTCATCTCGGCCGCTACGACCTTCGGCTCTTTGTCGATGGAGTCGATGAGCGCGCCGTCGATGTTCTTTACCATGGACTCGATGCGCTCGCGGTTATAGAGGTAATCCCTCTCGGTCTTGCTGCCGTCGTCGGTAACGTTGTTGAAGATTTTGAACTTCGAATCAACATCCGCTACGCCGGCTTCCTTCATTTCGGATGCAAGCAGCTTGATCTTGTCGTTGTAAACGCGCTTTGCTTCGCGCTGGTTCGCCTTGCCGTTGAGGATCATCGCCTCGGTCAGCTGCTTACCGATACGGACGATCGGGTTCAAGCTGGATAGCGGATCCTGGAAGATCATGGAGATTCGATTGCCGCGGATCTTGTGGAAGTCCTCTTCATCGATCTTCATGAGGTCCTGGCCGTCGTAGATGATCTCGCCGCCCTCGGGGAGCGCGTTCTTTGCGAGAATACCCATGATCGCGCGGGCGGTAACGGATTTACCGGAACCGGACTCGCCGACGATCGCGAGCGTTTCGCCGCGTTCGAGGTCGAAGGAGATGTTGCGGACTGCCTTGACTGTTCCGTTATTGGTACGGAAGGAGATGATCAGGTTTTTAACTTCGAGTTTCTTTGCCATTAGTCATCAGCTCCTCTCAGGGACGGGTTGAATGCATCGCGCAGACCGTTGCCGAACAGGTTGAACGCGATCATCATAAGAGCGATAACGGCAGCGGGGATCAGCAGGATATGCGGATATTCTGACAGGAACTCCTTGCCGTCTGCCATCATGGTACCGAGAGAAACGGTGTCACGGCTGTTCAGGTTGACGATTCCGAGGTAGGAGAAGGTGGACTCGCTCATGATAATGCTCGGGATGACGAATACGGAACTGGTGATGATAGTACCGATCGCGTTGGGGAAGATATGCCTGAACATGAGTCGCATATCCTTCGCGCCGAGCGTTCTTGCAGCGAGGATGTACTCCTGGTTCTTGAAGCGGTAGAACTGAGTACGAACAAGGGATGCGGTTCCGATCCAGCCCGTGACACAGAATGCCATTAGCAAGCCCGAAAGCACTGAAGCTTTACCGGTGTTGACGAGGTGCATCTGGAACAGCGTAACGATGATGTAAAGAGGCATACGCCAGAGGATATCGACGAGACGCTCGAGGAGCATGTCGACCCAACCGCCGTAATAACCTTCGATCGCACCGAAGATCGCACCGAAAACGAAGCAGACGACTGCGACGCTGACGGAGAGGACAAAGGAGGTACGAAGACCGTACGCCATACGCGTTGCGATATCGTAGCCGCCGCCGTCGGAACCGAAGACGAATGAAGGAGCATGGCCCTCTTCATACTGATAGTAGTTATAGTAGAGGACGCGGATCTTGTACATCGAGCCCATTGTCTTCATGTAGACGAGCTCGCCGTTGCTGTCGCGGAGGAAGTTGTCAATGAAGCCGTTTGCCTGAACCTGTTCAAGGTTCATGACCTGACCTGCTTCGTTGATCGGGTATCCCCTGCTGTTGCGATACCAGAGGTTCGCATCATCGCCGCTTCCGCCGTAAGGACTGGATTCATCGATGAGGGGGTAAAGGACCTGGGTCTGGTGCTCCTTCTCCCAATCGAGGATCTTAGCAAGGTCGTCAGCAGAGACCTGCAGGAACTGATAACCGATCAGCTGATAGGTGCTGACGCGTGCATTGCGCTTAATGACCTCTTTGCCGTCTTCGATAACGGTCTCTTCACCGCCGAGCTTAAGAACGGGGTTGAAGAAGGATTCGTAGCCGATGTTCCAGCTCTCCGCGCCTTTGCCTTCGGCGTTCTCGGCGTTGATGCCGATACCGACAAGGTACATCAGATACTTGTCGTTAAGGCTCATGTTCTTGCCGCCGTCGAAGATAACGGTCTTGCCGATAATGAACTCGGGGTTCATCTTCTTGTAGGTCATGTCGCTCTTTTCGCCGAGTTTATACCTTGAAACGAAGGGAACGATGATCGCATAAAGGATGATGATCGCAAGCACGATCGCAGCCGCGACGGAAGCTTTGTTCTTGCGGAAACGGATCAATGCATCTTTGAAGTAACCGATGGGCTTTGTTTTGAGAGCCTTATCATGGATCTTCTCATCCTGCTGGACAAAACGGAATCTGTCCTTGGAAATCGTTGTATAAGTATTATCTGCCATAGCTTATCTCTCTCCCATCTTGATGCGCGGATCGAGGAATCCGTAGCTAAGGTCGGTAAGGATACCGGCGAGCAGACCGATCAACGTGTAGAACATTGCGGTTCCGACGAACAGGTCGTAGTCGGGTCCTGCCAGTGACTTAAGGGTCAGGTCGCCGACGCCGGGGATCGCGAAGATCCTCTCAAGAACCATTGAACCGCCCATGATGCTGAGGAAGGTACCGATGATAACGGGAAGGATCGGGACCATTGCGTTCTTCAGCGCGTGGTGGACAACAGCCTTAGACTGGGTGAGGCCCTTTGTTCTCGCAAGCAGCATGTAGTCGCTCGTCAGAGCCTCGGTGAGCTCCGCACGTACGGTACGCGCAAAGTATGCGATCTCGTAGAACGCACTCGCCATGATCGGCAGCATCAGTGAATAGATCATCTTCCATGTGAACAGACCTCCCGCTTCAGCCTTTGACGCCATGACCAGCGGGAACCAGCCAAGCTTGAACGCGAGGAAGTACTGCAGGAAGAATGCGAGTACGAATGACGGAACGGAAATAAAGATAACGATGATTACCGAAATCACGTGGTCGATCCAGGTGTTCTTCTTAAGTGCTGCGAAGATGCCGAGCACGACGCCGAGAGGCAGACCGACGAGGATCGAAAGAACATTCACGAGAATAGTCGGAGGCATACGCTCGGCGATAACTGAAGAAACGGGCTTCATGTAAGCAACCCTAAGGGAAACGCCGAGGTCGAAGAGAGGGGAGTCAACAACCTTCTGCAGGCTGCCCTTCATATAGAAATGTTCGCCTTCTCCGATAGTTGCGATGTAAACATCGGGATTATCAATTTTATACCTTGAATCTTCGATTTGAATATCAGCGGCTGTGATCGTAGCGGGTCCTGTTACGTCGATCACACCGAGGATCTGCTGAGGATTCTTTGCAAGATC
>JAEEYN010000062.1 GCA_016288175.1 Bacillota bacterium
CGATGGCTATGGGGGTATTGGTGCAGATGGAGGGATTTGAACCCTCAAGCTTTCGCCGGCGGATTTTAAGTCCGCTGTGTATGCCGTTCCACCACATCTGCAGTGTGATGATTATACATCCTTTTTTCCGGCAAGTCAATTCCAAAATGGGAACGAAAACGGACGGGTGGCCGTTATTCTATAATAAATATCGGCTCGTCGGTTGCGATCGACAGCAAAATGCCGATGATACTATCAGTGAAACCCGATCTCTCCGGGGTTTTTGACCTTTTTCGGAAGCCCGGCGTAACCTATGGCGGCGCCCAGGCCGTCGCGAAGCATCCTGTCGTCAACGGTGATTTTTGAGCCGTCGCTCATTTTGATCTTTGCAACGTGAAAAATACGGAGGTTCGGAGAGGGTGCGGGCGCGCGGTTGTAAAAGCGGGTCTCGTTCACGGAGACGCAGTCGGAATACGCATAGCGCGTTCTTTTGCCCAAAGCGTTTCTGAATATGAAATGATCTCCGTAAAGCTCGACGCGGGTGTTTATGCCCACCAGCGCGATGTGCAGGAAATAAGCCGTGCCGCCGCAGCATAATAACGCCCATAAGGCGATGAACAGAGCTTTTTCGACAGGGGAGCCGCCGATATTGCCGCCGAGAAGAACGGGACCGAGTCCAAACAGAACGAGCACCGCAGAAAAACCGATCCCTATGCCTGCCATTCCTGCGCGGCCGCGGCGGTAAAGCACCCTTTTCGCCTGTTCGCCGGAATCGTCGAATACGCCGTCGGTCATTTTGGGATCATGATCGGGAACGCGGGCAGCGGCAAGCCGCTTTATCACGGCGGGGCCGTTCACCTTATCCATATCTATCGTTAGCTTTTTTCCGCGAACGCCGATATGGACGGTGGAATCATCGTTAACGGTGTACCATTCGACCTCGTCATAGCGGTATTCACTCTCGGCGCCGAGCCACGTGCGGTAAACGAAGCCGTCTTCTCCGGGCGTTGTCCTGCGGTTGAGCACGGCGATGAGCAGGAGCGCGGAAGCAAGAGCGAAGCTGCCGAACAAGGCGAGTATCGGAATCGTTCGGGAGCCCCACGCCCATCCGTCGGACGCGAACGCGGCGATCGTTATCCCCACGCAGACCGTGATGAATACTATGCAGACTGCGGCGGCGGCCTTTTTCGAATACCTGTATTTCACAATTACAAATCAACCTTTCCCCGAAGCGATGCGCTTTGCGGATCTTCGAAGGAGGAGCGGTATCGCGCATCGGACGGCATTATCGTTCATATTCACCCGCGTCCTTCGGACTCTTCGTTCAGCTTTATCTCGATCTTGTTCAGCGTATCGAAGAACCTTTCGGTGGCGATCATAGCCCCGAAGGTGAAGCAGCCGAGCATGTTCCACCAAAAAAGATGCCGCCACGAGGTGTGCGGACCCTCTATGCCGAGTGCGATCGCCCTGGCCTTTAGCTCCTCGGCGATCCTTGACATCCAAACGAGGGTGTAGACGAAGAAGGTGGGAATGCCCAAAAGGTATGCGAGCCAATAGGGCTGCAGCTTGTGTCCCAACACGTCCTCCAGCTCGTCCTGCAGGCCGCCGAAGGGTATGTAGT
This sequence comes from Bacillota bacterium, assembly GCA_016288175.1. Classification (GTDB taxonomy): domain Bacteria; phylum Bacillota; class Clostridia; order Christensenellales; family CAG-138; genus PeH17. Next base: position 1,601 of record JAEEYN010000062.1, read on the forward strand.
AAAGAAAGAACAGCCCGGCTGTGAAGAAGTCGATAAAGCCGAGCCAGAAGCCCTTCCTGTTTGTGTGTGTGAATCTCATATCGCTTTATTCGTGCTCCGTCCCGAGCAGCTCGAGCTCCTGCGCATAGGGCTTCATGCCCTCTATGACTATGGAAGCGACTTGGGATACCTCCATGCCGAGCATTTCACAGCCGTTCTTTATCAGCTCGCGGCTGCATTTTGCGGCAAAGCGCTTGTCCTTGAACTTTTTCATAAAGCTCTTCACCTCAAGATCGGATATCCCGTTGGGACGCATGCGCGCGCAGGCCTGTATTATGCCCGTCAGCTCGTCCACGGTGTAAAGGCTCTTTTCCATATTCGTTTCGGGCTTCACGTCGGTGCAGCTTCCCCAGCCGTGGCTGAGTATCGCGCGGACGTCCGCCCGGTCGACTCCCTCGGCGGCAAGCTCGTTTTCGGTATGGCGAAGATGCTCATCGGGGTATTTTTCATAATCGTAATCGTGCAGATAGCCTATCGCCATCCAGTGTGCGCGATCCTCGCCGAAATGATCGGCCATCGCGCCCATGGCGTACATCACGTTCCTTGCGTGTATGATCAGGTGATGCTCGGTCACCTGCGAATCGTTAAGCTCCATGGCTCTTTTCAGCGTCAGCATAAGATCACTCCCCCGTGCGTTTTATTGTATAAAGTCTAACACATACTTGCGGATAATTCAATCGTGCGTAAGAATAAACCGCCCGCAGGCCTGCGGCGTTATTGCCGCGTTAAGCCGGCGGACGGCAGAGAACAGCATGTTTCATTTTATGCGCACGTACTTTCCGTTTTCCCGCGCGAGGATCCCTTCGGAGATCATGTCGCGGCGGATCGTGCAGTAATCCTCGTGGACGGAGGCGATGATATCGCTCAGCTCCTTTTCCTCATACACCCTGCCGGGCTCGAAAAGCCGGGCGATGTGCTGATAGC
>JAEEYN010000063.1 GCA_016288175.1 Bacillota bacterium
CCGACGTCGTGGCCGTCCATGATGGCCGCCGCCTCGACGATGTTGTCGAACAGACCGCCGCTGCAGCCCGCGATAACGCCCTGGTCCGCGATGACCTTGCCATCGACGATCTTATCCAGCAGATTGACGTTGACCTTCTTGAATTTCTTCTCGGCCTCGGCCTGAACGCCCTTGAGGATCTCCTCGGCGTTGGCGAGGAATTCCTTGATGGTATAGGCATTGGAGGGATGGAACGGCAGGGCGATCATCGATTCGACCTTGTCGAGCTCGATCGTGATCATGCTGTCGTAATACGCAACGCCCTTCGGCGCGAGCTTTTCGTAAGCTTCGGGACGGCCGTAGGTCTTGTAGTAATCCTCGATGACTTCATCGGTCTCCCAGATGGAGCTCAGGCATGTGGTCTCGGTGGTCATGACGTCGATGCCGTTGCGGAAATCCGCGGGGAGGTTCTTGACGCCGGGGCCGACGAACTCGAGGACCTTGTTCTTAACAAAGCCGCTCTCGAAGGTCGCCTTGACGAGCGCGATCGCAACGTCGTGCGGGCCGACGCCGTGGCGGGGCTTGCCGGTCAGGTAAACGAGAACAACTTCCGGCGCGTTGACGTCGTAGGTGTTCTTGAGCAGCTGCTTAACGAGCTCCGGACCGCCCTCGCCGACGCCCATGGTGCCGAGCGCGCCGTAGCGGGTGTGGCTGTCGCTGCCGAGGATCATGTTTCCGCAGGCCGCCATCGCCTCGCGGGCGTAGCTGTGGATAACGCTCTGGTTGACGGGAACGTAGATTCCGCCGTATTTCTTCGCAGCAGAAAGACCGAAAACGTGGTCATCCTCGTTGATGGTTCCGCCGACGGCGCAGAGGCTGTTGTGGCAGTTGGTCATCGCGTAGGGGATCGGGAACTGCTTGAGGCCGGAAGCTCTCGCAGTTTGAATGATGCCGACGTAGGTGATATCGTGGCTCATCAGGCAGTCGAAGCGGATGCGCATCTTCTTCGGATCGTCGGATACGTTGTGCGCACGCATGATCTGGTATGCGATCGTGTTCTCGCGGCCTTCATCGGGGGTAACGCCGTTGACGGGCTCCGTCACGGGCTTGCCGTCCACGAGCCAAACGCCTTTGTTGTACAGCTCTATCATGGTTAGACTCCTTCTGTTGCATGGATTTTGAGATTTGCCGGGCAGACGGAAAACGCCTTTCCCTCAATGAGATATGATACACCGCGAAACGGTATTTTTCAAGCGGATTTTGGGGGAATTATAGTATATAACATAGTATAATACCATTCGGGGAGCATGCGAAAGTCAATAATGAACAGTGAATGGTGAATAGTGAATAGTGAATAATGAATAGCGGCGGCGGATTTTCCGCAGGCGGAAAATCTTTGAATAAACCGGTCCTGTTACGGGCCCGCATTGCAAAGCCGGTATGAATTACATCCCGTAGGGGCGGATATGTAATCTAACATAGGCTTATAAAAACGGAAGCTTTGCCCTAAGGCAAAGCCTCCTTCACTATTCACTATTTCAGATCCCGAGTTTGGTTTTGCCGAAAGATGCCGCCGATCCTCGTTCTCCGAGTTTTTGGTCGCGGCATGAATGGATATCGGCACCTTCGGTGCGAACGTGTCCTTAATTGCTTGAGCCGGCGTGGTTTCGCTTTAGCCGAAAAAAGTTGGCAGCGAAGGGCTTTCGTCGCGAGGGCGTTTACAACCGAGCAGAAAACCCGAGCGATACGGAGCTTGTGACGACGAGCTGACCCGCAGCGGGCTCGCTTTGCTCGCCTTGACTGATATCGCTTACGCGATATCCGTCACGGTCCCGATAAACAGGGGCAGATTGGTCTCCATATCGACGATCATGAACACGAACGGCCTGTCGAGGTATACTTCGTGCTCGTTCTCCGGCATCGAAGCGCCGCACATGAATTCCACCAGCGTCGCGGCGCCGGCGCGGGTGCCCTTCTCGCCGACCTCGATATGGGTCTTGTGGATCACGCGGCCGATATAGATATTGCTGTCGTCAAAGCAGTGGCCGAGGCGGGTGAAATCGGCGCTCACCGCGTCGAAAGCCGTCGGCATGCCCATCGCCGAGAGCGCTTTGTTCAGCGTGATATCGTAATCGAAGCTGAATTTCGGCATTTGGGCGTAGACCGTGCCGCCTTCCGCGGAATTCAGGATGCTCATCAGCTTTTCGCCGGTCAGGGAGTTGACGTAGTCGTTCACGTCGATCCCCTCGTCCGGAAGCAGCACCGCGAAGCCGTATTTATAGCCGGAATAGGGCTTGATAAATCCGACAGCGTTCCCGCCGTCGAGGAAGGTATGCTCGGTGGAGTACATCATCGAAACGTTCCGCTCCGCGCCGTTTTTCGCGCGGAAAACACCGTCGTGTACGTCGACGTCGTAGTAGATGCTTGCCCATTCCGCGTCGAACATCAGCGTATTGACAAGGTACATCACGGCTTCGGGACTGATCCGATCGAGGATCTGTTCGATCATGCCGTCGGTATTTTTACTCACCCATTCGTTGATCGCGGTCAGCGTGCTTTCATCGAAGGGCGAAGCGTAGATCTCCGCGCCGTAGTAATCGGCGTTGCGCTGGAGGAAATCGGGATCCGGTTCAAAGAACGGCACGCAGTCCGCGGCCGGATCGAATTCGGCTTCGCTCGCGCGGAACCAGATCGAATTCGCGATCAGGACCTTGTATTTCTCATCGCTCGGAAGATTGTTGATATAAGTCCGGAGATATTCGTTCAGACGGTCGATCGGCATCCCGAGCAC
>JAEEYN010000064.1 GCA_016288175.1 Bacillota bacterium
GATATCGACGCGATCCTCTACAACCTGATGAAGGAGATCCTTCGCGACAAGATCATCAACCGCGGCATCCGTCCGGACGGCCGTACCCATACCCAGATCCGCCCCATTTGGAGCGAGGTCGGCATCCTGCCCCGCACCCACGGTTCCGCCGTCTTCACCCGCGGCCAGACCCAGGTCATGACCATTGCGGCGCTCGGCACCCTCGGCGACGGCCAGACCATCGACGGCATCGGCGAAGAGGAGTTCAAGCGCTACATCCATCATTACAATATGCCGCCTTACAGCACCGGCGAAGTCAAGCGTCTCGGCAGCCCCGGCCGCCGCGAGATCGGCCACGGCGCCCTCGCTGAGCGCGCGCTGCTGCCCGTCATCCCGAACGAGACCGATTTCCCCTATGCGATCCGCCTCGTTTCCGAAGTCGTTTCCAGCAACGGTTCCACCTCCCAGGCCTCCATCTGCGGCAGCACCCTCGCCCTCATGGACGCGGGCGTCCCGATCAAGGCTCCCGTCGCGGGCTGTGCAATGGGCCTCATCAAGGACGACAACACCGGCAATATCGCCATCCTCACCGATATCCAGGGTCTTGAGGACTTCATGGGCGATATGGACTTCAAGGTCGCAGGTACCCGCGAAGGCATCACCGCGATCCAGATGGACATCAAGATCAAGGGCATCGACGAGCAGATCCTCACCCGCGCCCTTGAGCAGGCCCGCCAGGGCAGGCTGTTCATCCTCGACCGCATGGCCGAGACCATCGCAGAGCCCCGTGCGGAGCTTTCTCCCTTCGCGCCGCGCATCATGCAGTTCACGATCAATCCCGATAAGATCCGCGAAGTCATCGGTTCCGGCGGCAAGACCATCAACGGCATCATTGCGGAGACCGGCGTAAAGATCGACATCGAAGACGACGGCCGCGTATTCATCGCCAGCACCGACGCCGCGGCAGCGGATAAGGCGAAGCAGATGATCGACAACATCGTCCGCGATATCGAAGTCGGCGACGTCATCCTCGGCAAGGTCGTCAACATCCTCCCCATCGGCGCGCAGGTCGAGCTGAAGCCCGGCAAGAAGGGCCTTGTGCATATCAGCAAGCTCGCCAACCACCGCGTTGAGAAGGTCGAAGACGTTGTCTCCATCGGCGACGAGATCCTCGTCCGCGTTATCGAGATCAAGCCCGACGGCAAGATCGACCTCACCCGCAAGGGCCTCATCCCCGGCGATAAATAAGCTTTAACAAATAAAGGACCGTTCCTTTTCGGAGCGGTCCTTTTCTGTTCTGTCGGATCGGTTATTCTTATCAATTGTACTTGATTATAAAGTGGATCGCGACGCCCGCCGCGGCAAGCAGGGCGAGGATGATGAGCGCGATAAGCACCGGCGACGGCAGTTTATCATCGACAGCCGCGGACGGGTTCTGCGTTTCCGCAGGCTGCGCCGTCTGCTCGGCGGGCTCCGCCGGGTCGGCAGTCGGCTCCGCCGTCGGTTCGGGCGTTATCGCTTCGGGCGTTGCGGTGGGCTCGACCGGCGCCTGCGTTTCCGCGGGCTCTGTCGGCTCCTCCGTCGGTTCGGCCGTCGGCTCGGGAGTGGGTTCCGCCGCTCCGCCGGAAAGCGCAGTATGCTCATAGAAATCCTTCTTCACCGTGTCGTCGCCGACGGTGCTGCGCCAAAGGCCGAATTTCCTCGGGGAATAGGTCGCAAGCTGCGCGGAAGAATCCGCGGAAAAGAGCCACTGATAATAAGTCGTGTCCTTCTGGGAAGCGTGGCATTTCATTGCCTCTTGGGAGACCTTGAATGCGGTCATCCCGCCGAATGCCTCAAGGGGCCTGTCGCTGTCGAAATCCACGGCGTTGTCTTCAAGAAGGTGGATATAGGTCTTCGGAACGTCCCAGGTCCCATACTTCTTCGCGGAGGAAGGGTATTTCGAGCTGTCCGGAGCGGAGGTGACGGCGTCGCGCACCGCATGGGAGGCGAGCATATGCGCGCCATGGCCGTATTCGCCGTTCTCGTCGTGGGTGATGACTATTTCTGGTTGGAACCTGCGGATGAGCTCGGTTTCGTATTCGACGATCGATTCGTAAGTGATGCTGCTGTCGCGGAGCTGAAGGCCCTTCAGCGCTTCCGCTTCGTTCCTTGTGAGCATCGTGTCGGGGTACGGGCTTATGACGGGATATCTCGTTATCCCGCTCGTCCAAAGCGCGTTCAGCAGCTCATGCGTGCGTGATGTCGTCTCCCAGTGGTTGGTGAAATAGCAGACCTGGACCGATGCGCCGCGGTCGACGGCGTCCGGAAGGATTCCCGCGAAGAAGAGGCTTTCGTCGCCCGCATGGCAGACATTCAGAAGCACATCGCATTTTCCCTGCGGTGCGCTCCAGTTTTGAACGAACGCGGGAAGCTTATCGCCCTTTGAAAGAATGTTGATCTCGCTGATGTAGAATTTCCCCGGGAAGCTCATCGAAAGCATGCGTGCATCGCCGGAGATGCTCACATATTCATGCAGGATCCCGTATTTGCCGCATTTCAGCTCGGTACCGTCGTTCAGATTCAAAGTCCATGCGCCCGGCAGCTTTCCGAAGCGGATATAGATGCCGCCGATGGGCTCCGACGCGGCGATGCTGATGACCTTGTTGTCGAGCTCGACGGCGCTGAATTCGCTTTTATCGGTCAGTTTCGGGTCGGCGTCCTTTCCCCCGACTCTGATCTTGCAGTTCGCGGTGATGTCCTGCGCCGTTGTGCCGCCCGCTGCGCCGCTCGGAACGAAACTGAACGCGCACGCGGCGAATATTATTGAAAAAAGAAGGGCAAAAAACCTTTTCATTTGCTGCTGCATCCTCTCAGCCGCCGAACATCCGCCCGGCGGTCTCTGAGCACAGTTTACCACATTTTTCGCCATAAAACAACAGGATTTTCGCTTTTACAGCGCAGGGAAAGCGGCGGAGGGAAACGGCAAATTCGCAATTGACCTCGCAATAAAACTGTGCTATTATTAAAGTAGTGAAAAATCCGGTTCCGTGTTCCCAATTTTCGGCGCCGGGCCGGGAAATCGCATCGAATCTATTACGGAGGATTGTTCCATGATCAAAAAGAGCCCCTATTTTGGCACAAAAACCGAAAAGAACCTCTGGGAAGCCTTTGCCGGTGAATCCCAGGCACGCAACAAGTACACCTATTATGCATCCGTCGCGAAGAAGGCCGGCTATGAGCAGATCGCGGCGCTGTTCCTCGCAACCGCAGAGAACGAGAAGGAGCATGCGAAGCTCTGGTTCAAGGCCCTCGGCGAGCTCGGCACGACCGAAGAGAACCTGAAGGCAGCCGCAAACGGCGAGAACTTCGAATGGACCGATATGTATGAGCGCATGGCGCGCGAAGCTGAAGAAGAGGGCTTCAACGACCTCGCGAAGCAGTTCCGCGGCGTTGCGGCGATCGAGAAGGCGCATGAAGAGCGCTATCGCAAGCTTCTCAAGAACATTGAAACGAAGGAAGTCTTCGCAAGAGCCGGCATCCAGATTTGGGAATGCCGCAACTGCGGCCATATCGTCGTCGGCACCAAGGCGCCGGAGACCTGCCCCGTCTGCAACCATCCGCAGAGCTATTTCGAGATCCGAAAGGAAAACTACTGATGTCAAAGCCCGAAGGAAACCTTCGGGCTTTTCTAAATCAACGGATTATAATAAAACCCAAGGAGGTTCTTATGTACTGTTACAACTGCGGCAAGCAGCTGCCGGATGGAAGTGCATTCTGCACCAACTGCGGCACGAAAGTCGGCGAAGCAGCGCCTGCGCCGGCCCCTCAGCCCTCTCCCGACTACGTTCCCGAGCCCCCTCCCATCCCCGACACCGCGCCGGCACCCGGTTATTATACCGAGCCGCAGCAACCGAACGGAACCGTCCAATCGGCCCCGATGATGGGGCAGGTCATTCCGCCCGCATATCCCCCGGCAAAGAAAAAGAGCAAGAAAAAAGCCATCATCCTCTCCGTTATCGCGCTCCTGCTCGTTGCGGCGATCGGAATCTGCGCTTATCTCTGGTTCACCGGGGCGAAACGCAAAGCCGTTGACGCCGTCAAGTTTGATATTGAGGCTTATACTACCCACATGACCGCCGACAAGTGCTGTTCCTTCTACCCGCCCGGGTATCTCGAAAAAGCCAGCGGTATGACGCTCGAGGAAGCCAAAGCCGAGCTGCAGAAGCGTCTCGATCAGCAGTACGAATACGTACAGCAGAATGGGTATGCGGATCAGTTCAAGCTTTATTCCTGCGACGTGGTCTCCGAAAGGAGCTATTCTGCCGAAGAGCTTGAGGATCTGCGCGATGAAGCGGATTTCAAGTTCGACGAAGCCAAGGTCGTTATAATGAAGGTCCACGCCATGATCGAAGGCGAGGATAAGACGTTCGAAAAGCTGGAAGCTCATGTGGTCCGCTGCGGTCTAAAGTGGTACATCAATCCCTATATGGGGATCAGTGAAGCAAAAGAAGAAGCTCCCGCATACGAAGATTGGGATTATTGACGCCGTCCGTTGAGCGGCGGAATCACACGCACAGAAGGAGATCTCTATGTATTGTATGAAATGCGGCGCTCAGCTGCCCGAGGGCACGAGGTTCTGCCTTAATTGCGGCGCGGAACAGCCCGCCCCCGCGGATACGGCAAACGCTTCGGCTCCCGTTTACAACGCCGGGGACTATCAGCCTCCCCGGGACTATACGGCGGCCGCGCCTGCGCCGGTCAAGGCAAAGAAGAGCAAGAAGCCGTTCATTATTTCAGCGGCAGGCCTGCTGCTCGTTGCCGCCATTATCCTCACCATAGTTCTTGTATCCGGCGGCTCGCCCGAGTCAAGGGCTGCTGCGTTTATGAAGTACGTCGGCTCCGCGACCAACACGCGGCTGGATGTCAACACGGTCTTCGATTATATGCCTCCCGAACACATGGAGAAGCTGGCGCAGAGAATGGGCACGACGATCGAAGGTTACAAGCAAAGAACGCAGAAGTTGTTTGACAATCAGTATCAGCAGATCGTCAACAATCCCGAGCTTGCCGAAAAGAACAAGCTCATTTCCGTCGACGTTTTAAGGGTCGAGGAACTGACTCCGGACGAGCTTGAGGATCTTCACAGGCAGTCCGATTTCAGTTTTTCGGAAGCCAAGCGCGTCATTATGAAGATCGTTTATATGGAAGACGGCGAGATCGAAACGAACGAAAACAACCAATTGGTAATGGTCAAGGTCGGTTCGAAATGGTATGTCCATCCCAATCAGGATTTCGGTTTCTGAGCTCCGATCGTAAAGCAAAAAACCGTGCCCGGAGGCGTTCCGGGCACGGTTTTTACTTGATTTCTGTTATTTCCGCTTCATTATTTTTCCGACAACGTCCTCGAGGTGCATCCCGCGGGAAGCCTTGACGAGCAGAACATCGCCCTCCCGAAGGAAGGCCAGTACCTCGTCCGCGGCATTTTCAGCGGAAACGCGGAAAACGTTTTTCATTCCGGCTTCCTCCGCCCCGGCTGCGATGTTTGAAGCGAGCTCGCCGACGGTGAACAGCGCTTCGAGGTTTGCGGCGCAGTATTCGCCGAGCGCGCGGTGCAGCTCCGCGGTTGTTTCGCCGAGCTCCAGCATATCGCCGAGCAGCGCGACACGCCTGCCGCCCTTCAGCGAACCGATCGCAGCCCGCATGGAATCCGGACCCGCGTTATAGCAGTCGTCAACGAGCATGATGCCGCCGAGCTTTTCAACGCGACCGCGGTGCCCGACGGGCGAATAACTCTCGATGCCGGCTTTGACCTGCTCCGCCGTGAGGCCGAGCTCAAGGGCGACGGTCGCCGCCGCGATCGCGTTCTGCACCATGTGCCGGCCGACGGCCGGCATTGAAACGCGAACGGTTTTTTCCTTATAAACAAGGGTAAATTCGGTTTTTTCAAGGCCGATCTGCTCCACATCCTCCGCGTGGACGGAATAGCATTCGTCAACGCCGAAATAGATCGCGGGAAGAACGGTATGCAGACCGCGGAGCTTATCGTCCGCGCCGTTCAAAAAGAGCTTCGCGCCGCTCTTCATATGGGGGATCAGCTCCGTTTTCGCGCGCAGCACGCCATCGCGGTCGACAAGGTTTTCAAGGTGCATATTGCCGATATTCGTATAGACCGCGTAATCGGGCTTGGCGATCCTGCCGAGGCGGTCCATCTCGCCGAAATGGCTGATGCCGAGCTCCAGCACCGCGAGCTCATGATAAGGTTCAAGGCGGAAGAGCATCTGCGGAAGGCCGAATTCGTTGTTGAAATTGCCCTCTGTGCTAAGGACTTCGAATTTTTCATCGAGCACGCAGGAGAGCATCTGCCTTGTGCTCGTTTTGCCGACGCTGCCGACGACGGCGATGACGCGGACGCCGCTCTTTTCGCGGATGTACGCGGCAATATCCTGCATTGCGGCAAGGCTCGAATCAACGCGGATATGCGGGAAGGGCACGTCCTTTTCGCTGATCGCGGCAAGCGCGCCAGAACCGACGGCTTTTTCGATATAGTCATGGCCGTCGACTCGCTCGCCCTTGATCGCGACGAAAAGAGAACCGGGCTCCGCCTTGCGGCTGTCGAGGGTAATGCCTGTGATAACGGCTTCCTCCCCGCCGGGGATATCCTCGCCGCGGACGAGCCGGCCGCCCGATGCTTCGATCGCTTCTTTCAGCGTTAATTCGATCATGCTTCGCTCCTTAAACGCGTTCGGTCTTCATGCTCTCCGCGATGATCGTTTCGAGCAGCTCATTGAAACTCATGCCCGCGGCCGCCGCCTCTTGCGGAAGAAGGCTCGTCGGGGTCATGCCGGGATAGGTGTTCGCTTCGAGGGCGTAGACGCCGGTATCGTCGACCATGAAATCGACGCGGGCATAGGCGGAAAGGCCGAGGGCTTTAAAGACGGCCATCGCGTTCTTCGCCATCTCGGCGGCAAGCGCGGGGCTGATCTCCGCGGGGCAAATCTCGAGCGTCGCACCGGGCTGATACTTGTTTTTATAGTCGTAGAAGCCTTCCTTCGGGATGATCTCAATCGCGGGAAGGACCTTGTCGCCAACGATGCCGACGGAAAATTCACGGCCCTTGATGTATTTTTCGACGATTACAACATCCTCGAGCGCGGCAGCTTCCTCGAGGGCGGTGCGAAATTCCGCTTCATCATACGCGATCGAAACGCCGACGCTCGAACCGAGGCTCGCCGGCTTCACAACGCAGGGATAGCCGAGCCACGCGCATTTCCTGACGGCTTCGTCAACGGATTCGCCGTGGAGGATGGCCTCCTCCGGCGTTGGGATATCATGGGCGTGAAAGACCATTTTGGAAAGGCTCTTGTTCATAGCGAGCAGGCAGCCCTGCACGCCGGAGCCGGTATAGCGTATGTTCAGAAGGTCGAAAGTCGCCTGCAGTTTTCCGTTTTCGCCCTCGTCGCCGTGCAGCGCGTTGAAGACGATATCCGACGCCTGACAGACGGCAAGCACGTTTTTGCCGAAAAAGCCCTCCGGACGGGCGAAATATTTCCGAACGTCGGGCGCGGTATCGCTGACCCTGTGCGCGGGGATCGGAAGCTGTTTTTTAAACGCTTCCTCCGCGCTGCAGTCGAGCTCGATGCCCTCGCAGGCGTCAATATAAACAACATCATGGCCGGCAGCACGCAGCGCCGACGCGACCTTCGCGCCGGTCGAGAGCGAAACATCGCGCTCTTTGCTTCTTCCGCCGCAGATAACAGCAATTTTCATAATAAACCTCTCGATCGCAGTCCCGGGCTTTCCGCCCGAAATCACGGTATTCCGTATTGCGCCGTCTTATGCTTCTTTTGCTTCGGATGCACAATAAATCATTACAGATTATAGCATACTTTCGATTTTTTGCAACAGATAAAAGAAGATTTTGCATTCTCTTTCGTGTATTATCCCACCCGTTTCCGGAAAAACTGATGGTATGCGGCACCGCCGCAAATAAACTCAAGGAGACCGAACCATGTCCAAGGAAAAGATCGGCTGTCAGACCATCGGCTGCCGCGTCACGAGCTGCCGCTACAATGACGGCGGATACTACTGCGAGCTTTCGCGCATCAGCGTCGAGCCCTGCACCGACAAGCCCTGCACCGGCAAACCGGAGGATGAAAGCCTCTGCGGAAGCTACAGCAGGAA
>JAEEYN010000065.1 GCA_016288175.1 Bacillota bacterium
GATGATCGTGAAGGGCGTCCGCGCCGGGGACGACGGCTATTCGGGCGACGGTCTCGTGACCGATGAAGAGATGGCCGGCACGATCGCCTTTGCGAAAGCGGTCGGCAGCAAAACGCTGAGCGCCGTGATGCAGGGCAGGGCGGAGATCAGCCCCTCCGTTTCAAAAGGCAAGACCGCATGCGATATATGCTCCTTCCGCAGCGTCTGCCGCTTCGACACCACCGCCGGCTGCAAATACCGCCGCGTCCGCGCCGTCACGGCCGATCAATTCTTCGGCAGAAAGGATAAAAAGCAGTGAAGATCTGGCAGTTCGCTCTGCTCGCGTACCTCGGCGTGATGACCGTGATCGGCTTCGCCATCATGTACAGCGACAAAAGAAAAGCCGAAAAGCGCAGGCGGCGGACGCCGGAGAAGGTGCTTTTCGCGGTTTCGGCGATCGGCGGCAGTCTCGGGACCTTCCTCGGGATGTGGGTCTGCCGGCACAAGAACCGCCATTGGTATTTCGTCGTCGGCTTCACGCTGATCCTGATCGCGCATATCGTGCTGGTATTGCTGCTGTTCGAGTTCGTGGAATGACTTCCTCCGCGGCGAACGGCCGCGAAATCCGGTTATAAAACTAGAAAAAAGACCGCAGTGCGGTCCTTTTTATTTCCCGGGAAATATTTTATTGCTCATTCAGCTCCGTCGCTCTTTTATAGACGGTGTTTTTCGGAAGATCGAGCGTTTCCGACGCGATCTTCACCGCCGTTTTGACCGAAAGGCCTTCGCCGAGGAGCGCCGAAAGCAGGGGGTCGAGCTTCTTTTCCGCGGCGGAAGCGGTCTCCCCGGGCGCGGCTCCGCCGATCAGGATCACGCATTCGCCCCGCGGCGGTTCCGATGCATATTTCGCCGCAAGGGAGGCTACGGTCCCTCGGACGCATTCCTCAAACGTTTTTGTGATTTCCCGAACGAGAGCGCAGGGTCTGTCGCCGCCGCAGAGCGCGGTATCGATATCCGCAAGCGTCGCGCCGACGCGCAGAGGGCTTTCGTAAAGCGCTGCCGTCGCATCCGTCGCAAGAATTTTCTCGATCGCCGCTGCCCTTTCCGCGCCGGAGCGGGGAAGGAAGCCGGCAAAATACAGTTTTTCGGTCGGAAGGCCGCTCATGACCCATGCCGCGACCATCGCGCAGGCGCCGGGAAGCACCTCGAAGGGCAGTCCCTTTTTGATGAATTCGGCGATCAGGCGCGAACCGGGATCGGAAACGCCGGGCATGCCCGCGTCGCTGACGAAGGCGACGGCTTTTCCGCCGGCGACCTCCTCCGCGATCTGCCCTCCGCGCTGCTGCTCGTTATGCTCATGGCAGCTTTCGAGCGGCTTTTTTATCCCGAGCGCGTTCAAAAGCTTAACGGTGTTCCTTGTGTCCTCGCAATAGATCTTCTCAACAGCGGCAAGCGTTTCCCGAACGCGTTCGGTAACGTCCGAAAGGTTGCCGATCGGCGTTGCGCAAAGATAGAGCTTGGGCGAAATTTCGTTATTCATTATAGTATTTTTCAACCTCTTCGGTGTATTTGCCGTCCGCGCCGGTGATCACGAGATTCGCTTCGGCGATGAGCCCGGGTTTCGCGCCGCGGTTCGCGCGGATGAGGGCGAGGTACGGCCTTGCGCCGGGCTTCGTCTGAACAAGGCGCAGCTTCTTCGGCTCCAGCCCCGCCGAACTGAGCGCGCAGAAGGCCTCCGAAAGCCTTTCCGCAGGGAAGCAGATATCGAGCCTGCCCCCGAACCGCAGCAGCTGCGCCGCGGCCTTCGCAACGCCGGCGATATCGGTGGAAAGCTCGTGCGTGGCGGCGCCGTTCGCGGAAATTTTGCCGCAGGTCTTTGAAAAATACGGCGGATTGCAGACGGCGTAGTCGAATTTTCCGAGCCGCGAAAGGGAAGTGTCTCTAATATCCGCGTTGACGACGGCGACCGCGCTTTCGTCGAGCCCGTTCAAAAGGCAGCTCCTGCCGATCCGCGAACAGGCGGCTTCGTCGATCTCGATCGCCGTGACCGAAAGACTCGTCCGCCCGTGGATCAAAAACGAAAGCGCTCCGCTGCCCGCGCCGAGATCGGCGACGCGGCTCTTTCCGGAAGCTTTCCGAAGACCTTCGAGCGCGAAATGGGCAAGCAGGACCGAATCCGTTCCAAAGCAAAAAGCGGCGGGGGATTGGATCAGCTTCAGGCCGCGAAGCTGCAGATCATCCACCCGCTCGCCTTCAAAAAGCAAGTCGACAGCTGTGTTTTTTCCGCCGTCCTCCGTCATACCGTTCCGGGAATGAGCTTGAAGAAAATATTGGATCTGTGCAGGAAGCTCGCGATCGCGCTCTTGCTGATGAGCTCCTCGATAACATCAAAGGGCAGGACCGTCAGCACGATCGGAACGAGCATGAACAGGACCGAGATGTCGATAAACCCGCGGACGATGCCGATCGCCCCTCCGACCGGCCCGTCAAAAATGCGCAGGCAGGGGAATTTGAGCGAATAATCGAGCCAGCTCACAACAAAAGTCAGCACGACGCGAAGGATCAGATAGACCAGTATGAACGAAATGATGTTTATAACGCTGAGCACAAGGCTTTCGTTGAAATAATCGCCGAGGGTCGTGATCCCGCTCGATTTGAACGCCTCGTTCATGATGTTTTCGCGCACCCTTTCGTCGAGGGGGAAGGGCAGATTCGCGCGGTTGATGACCTCGTCGATCTCCTCGTTCGAAAGGGAAGCGATGTCCCTGTCGACGAGCTCGACGTCGTAGATGGCTTCCGAACCCTCCGTATAGCTCAGCATTGCGTTATAAAGTCCCTTGTCCTTAACGAACGCCTGCGAAACCGGGCCCATGAGCAGATATGCCGCAAGAAGCGCGATAATGGAAACGCCAAGGGTGGCAAGGTTCCAGATAAAGCCTTTATACAGGCCCGCAAGGAAAAACAGGCCGATGATCGCGATTATCGCGAGACCGAGGATCCCCATTGGATTCCTTCGCTCCTTTCAAGATTATTTGACGGAATAAAAGATCGATTCATTGCCGGCGAAAACGATCAGGGCGTTGTTGTCCGCCTTTGCGGCGCCGGTGATCTCCCCTTCGAACGGAATGGATTTCTCCTCCGCACCTTTGTTATTCAGGATCACGAGTTTATCGGAACGCACTTCGAAGACCTTGCCCGAAAGGGTGAAGCAGGCGACGCTCTCGCCGCTGCCGGTCATAACGAAGCGGGATTCATCCGCCGTTGAATCCTCCTTTAATGATAGAACGTTTATCGGGCCTCCGCGGTCGTCCGAACGGGAAAGCAGGAAAACGATCCTTCCGCCGCTCCACGAAGCGTCCGTGCAGTCATAGCCGTTCGCGAGAACGCGGTAGGCTTCGGTGTTGGTCTTGCGGTCGAAACGGATGATTCTGTCCGTTCCGTAGGCAAAAACGCTTTTTTCGGTCAAGAAAACCTTTGTTACGACCTGGCCCTGGATGTAAAGATCGCCGGTGTTGCTCTGGCGGCGGATATCGCGGGTCTTGATGGAGGTCGAAAGCACATCGCCCTTGATGATCAGCTCGGAAGTATAGAACGAATCGCTCCCTCCGCCCTCAAAACCGAAATCCAGAAGCACGCGGTCGGTATAATCCTCCGTGTAGCAGCGGTCGCCGGCGGCATTATAGACGATCAGCGTAAGCTTTCCGTCGTTGCCCTCAACGAAAACGGCGATGTAATTGCTGCCGGCGGTTATCTTGCGGATCTCGCCGTCGAAGCTGTTGTCGTGCCTTGTGTTCACGATCCGGAACGATGAGCGGGTGGCGATCGCCTTGAGCTGCGGCGTGCCGATAAGCTTCTCCGGCGCGTATTCGAGCTGCTCGGAGAAATTGTTCTCTTCGTCGGAAAGGCTGACATATCGGAGGTTCAGCCCGTCCATATAGATGAATCCGTCGCCGGTATAGGCGTATTTCGCTTCCGGCGAGAATGGCAGGCTTTGCTTTTTAACGGCAAGGCTGCAGCTTTTGAGGCCGAAAACGATCCCGATAACGGCGCCGACGATCACAAAAAGCGCAAGAATAACGAGGATGAAGCGGCGCACGTTCAGCCTGCGTTTGTTTCTTCTTCTATTGCCTGTTGCTCTGAGTGTTTCCATCTGCGTTAGTTTTAATTAACTGCCTCCGTTGCTTTCGCTTCTTCCGGGCCGGGGCGGATGACCGCGATCGCGGCGGGAAGGATCTTGCAGCTGAGGGGTGTTTTTTCAACAAGTTCTCCGTCGAGTTCGACCGTGAAGCGGCTCTCGGTGCGGATCGTGATCTCCCTGCAGCGGGTGTAGATCACGGGCTTTTTGCCGAGGTGCTTGCCTTTTATGAACTTCGGCAGGAGCGTTATGAGGCGGAAAAAGCCGACCCATTTCGCGATGCAAATATCGAACAGCCCGTCGTCCTGCTTCGCTTCCGGCGCGACCTTCATGCCGCCGCCGAAGCTTATTCCGTTGCAGACCGTCATGATCAGCGAATCGAGCTCTGTCTCCTCGCCTCCGTCAAGGGAGACATACGCGTGGACCTTTTTCCTGTGGAGGATCGAATCGACTATGCCGAGAACATAGGGCAGCATCCCGCTGCGGCCTTTTTTATGCTTTTCCGTGTTCAGAAGAACGTCAACGTCGAAACCGAGGCCGCAGACATTGGTGAAGATCCTTCCGTTCGCCGTTCCGAGGTCACAGCTGCGCGCCTTGCCGTCCAGAATCAGCTCCGCCGCTTTGACGGGATCGGTCGGGACCTTGATCGCCGATGCGAAATCGTTGCCCGTGCCGAAGGGCAGTATGCCGAGCACGACCCCTTCGGTATCGTAGACGGCGGAAACGACTTCGTTCAGCGTGCCGTCGCCGCCGACGGCGATGATGCGGCGCACGCCTTCCTTCACTGCGTTCTGCGCGATCTCCGCGGCATGGCCTTCGCGTTCGGTGTATCTTGTTCTGAACTGCATGCCGCGCTTTTTAAAGACTTCGGCTGCCTGCTCGAATCTTTCCCTGCAATGCCCGGAACCGGCGATCGGGTTGATGATGAAAAGCGGGAGTTCCGCGATGTATTCGCGCGCACGCTCTGCCCCGCCGGAACCGTTTCCCCCGCCGTCACGGCTCTCTTCACGCAGTTCTTCGCCGTCTCGACCGAATGCGTTCTCCATATTCGCTGCCTTCTTCCCGGGCGACACATACACCCACGCTTATCATATCGCATTTTATTGGCTCTTGTCAATATCAAATCCCCCCGCCGCAAACGGCTTTCTGTTGACAAACCTGCGTCCTGTCTTTATAATTAAGCCGAAAATAAAGGAAAACGGAGGCCGTGATGAAGAATTTCGCCCGTAAATACAGTTCCCGCCCTGCGGCGCTCCTGCTCGCGCTGCTCGTCTTCGCGCTGGGCGTTTTCTGCGCCTGCGGCAGGGGAGGGGAAACCGGCGACGCCGACGCAAAGACCGAATCTCCCGCGGAAGCAACGCCCGCTTCCACCGAACCCGCGACCGACGCTCCGGCGGGAACGCCCGTTCCCGAAGGGCCTTTCGAGCTTTTCGATTATGTCGGTGAACCCGGCGAAAACACGGCCGGAAGGATCGAAGAGCTTGCCTCGAAGATACAGGGCCTTTCGGTTTCCCGCAGCCAGCAGTTCGGCGACGCGTATTTTCTCGGCGCCGGCATCGAACTCGGCCTCAACCTCAGCGCCGATGAATTCGATCCCGTGTTCCTTTGCTTTGTTGACGGCAACGATATGCTGACCGTCGGCGGCATCCGCGTCGGGATGGAGCTCGAGGAGCTGAAAACGGTCTGCCCCGACCTTCTTGTCAATCTCAATCTGCGCTCCGCTTATTATGATTACTCGGATAACGCAGGTTTGGAACTTACCTTCGATTCCGAATACCGCGTTAAAACTATCACCTATTCCATTACCGGCGAAAGCTCCGATTCCTGAGCTTTTTCCCGAAAACAACGCAAAAAAGGAGCTCCTTTCGGCGTATCCGCATAAGGATAAACAGCCTCAAAAGGGATCTTTTCGCGCCCGGCTGCGTTAAAAATGCTCGAAAGACCCTCCGAGTATTCCTGCGCTTTTTGTCTTGCCGGGCACAAAAGTCTCCTCTTTTGAGACGCTTTGCGGTTTTCAGCATCAGAAATGGAACAGATCCGAGGATGATTGTTATATCCACGGATCTGTTTATTTTAAGTTTTATTCTCTGCTGAAAACCTGATTTTCCTTATGCGGATGCGCCGTTCGGTGCTCCTTTCTTTTTCCTGTATTTGAATCAGTCCTGCGGCTTCATCGTCGGGAAGAGGATGACGTCGCGGATGGAATCGGTGCCGCAGAGCATCATGCAGCAGCGGTCGATGCCGAAGCCGAGGCCGCCGGTGGGGGGCATGCCGTATTCGAGGGCCATGACGAAATCCTCGTCCATCATGTCCGCCTCGTCGTCGCCCTTCGCCCTCTTCGCCGCCTGCGCCTTGAAGCGCTCATACTGGTCGATCGGGTCGTTGAGCTCGCTGAAGGCGTTGCCCATCTCGCAGCAGCAGACGAAAGCTTCGTAGCGCTCGGTGAGGTGCGGATCCTGCGGGCTGCGCTTTGCAAGGGGGCTGACCTCAACGGGATACATCGTGATGAACGTGGGCTGGATCAGCTTCTCCTCGACCTTCTGGTCGAAGGTTTCATAAAGCGCGTTGCCCCAGGTATGCGCGACTCCGTCCATATCGACGCCGACGCTCTTTGCGAGCGCGACTGCCGCGTCCGCATCGCCCTCGATCGCCATGAAATCGGCGCCGGTGACTTCCTTCACGGCGTCCGCCATCGTGATGCGGCGCCAGCCGGGAGTGAGGTCGATCTCGTTGCCGAGCCAGGTGAGCTTATAGGTGCCGAGGATCTCCTGCGCCGCGCCGGAAAGAATGCCTTCGAGGATGTCCATCATTCCATCAAGGTTCGTGAAGGCCTGATAGAGCTCGCAGGTCGTGAATTCGGGATTATGCTTCGTGTCCATGCCCTCGTTGCGGAAGATGCGGCCGATCTCGAAAACACGGTCCATGCCGCCGACGATGAGCCTCTTGAGATGAAGCTCGGTCGCGATGCGCATGTACATATCGATGTCGAGAGTGTTGTGGTGCGTGATGAACGGCCTTGCGGTCGCGCCGCCGGCGATGGGGGAGAGCACGGGGGTCTCGACCTCGATGAAGCCGCGCTCCTCAAGATAGCGGCGCACGTAAGAAACGAACTTCGAGCGGATCTCGAAATTGCGCTTCGATTCCGGATTCATGATCAGGTCGACGTACCTCTGGCGGTAGCGGAGCTCTTTGTCGGTGAGGCCGTGGAACTTCTCGGGAAGCGGACGCAGGGACTTCGAAAGCAGGGTGACGCTCTTCGCGTGGACGGAAACCTCGCCGGTCTTCGTTTTGAAAACGAAGCCGGTAACGCCGATGATGTCGCCGATGTCGAAGGTCTTGAAATCGGCATACGCTTCATCGCCGATCTCGTCGCGGCGGATGTAGAGCTGGATATCGCCGAGCTTGTCGCGGAGGCCCGCAAAGCTCGCCTTGCCCATGATGCGCTTTGCCATCATGCGTCCCGCGATCGCAACGTCCTTGCCTTCGAGCTCATCGAAATTTGCCTTGATGTCCGCGCTGAGCGCGTCGCGGTCAAACCGGGTGATCTCAAAGGGGTTCTTTCCGGCCTGCTGAAGCGCGGAAAGCTTGTCACGGCGGATCTGCAGAAGCTCGCTGAGCTCCTGTTCCTGCTCGCCGGTCTCAACCGAGTTGTTCCTGTTTTCTTCCATTTTTAAACCTCTCCTTTGGTCGAATTCGCCAACAGTTCCCCAAAAACAGGGGACGGGCGGCCCGAACGGCGCCGCCCGAGCCTCATCGAAAAATTATTTGCCTTCCTTCAGTTCCCTGCGGATGCCGAGGATCTTGACCTTCGTTGCGCCGCCAGGTGCCTGGATCGTCAGCGTCTCGCCGACCTTGTGGCCGAGAACGCCGCCGCCGATCGCGGAATCATGGGAGATGCGCTTGGGCTTCGTGTCCATGCTGGCTTCGGTCTCGCTGACGAGCTGATACTCCTCCTCGATGCCGAAATCGACGAAGCGGAGCGTTACGAGCGAACCGAGGGAAACGGTGTTGATGCTGATCTCGGAATCCTCGATCACAACAACGTTCTTGAGCTTCTGCTCGATCTCGGAGATCTCGTGCTCGTTATGCGCCTGCGCGTCGAGGGCGGCGTCGTATTCCGCGTTTTCGCTGAGGTCGCCGAACGAACGTGCGACGGCGATCGCCTCGGTGATCTCCCTCCGGCGGACTGTTTTCAAAAACTCCAGCTTATCCTCAAGCTCTTTAAGACCGGCTTTTGTGAGCCGTACTGCTTCTGCCATTGTAGCCTCCTGTGGTTGCGGCGGAAAAATCCGTACCGAAATAACGCCGGGCGGAAAATTCCCATACCGATTTAGCCTATTATATTGGAGAAAGCCCGCGTTGTCAATAAAAAAGCGATGAAAAATTTGAAAAAACAAGCGAAATCGGCGCGGGGAGCGCACCTGCTTCGCCTAATGCGTCCGGCGGCGCGGTTTTCCGCAGAATTAAATACTTCTGCCGCTTTCCTGTGTTGCATATAAATGCTGCTTCTGATATAATATAGCCATTCCCTTGCGGAATCGATTTTCACATCACACCAAAGGAGGAACAACATGAATAAGCGCAAACTTCTTGCACTGTTGCTTGCAGCGCTGATGACGCTTGCCGTCCTGCCCGCGGCGGTCTTCGCCAAGTCCCTGCCCGAAGTGCATAAGGACGCCGAAGTGCAAAACGTCAACACTAACTATCTTAACATCAACGGCTGTCTGCTCACCTATACCGAGCTCAACAGCACCTATCCCTGCTCGACCGGCACCCAGGGCGACCGGAAATACGTTGAAATCACCAACGGCGGGCACGCGAGCACGACCGCCGGCTTTACCTCCACGTCGCTCATGATGGCGGCCGGCGACAAGCTCTATTTTGATTACTGGTACTCGACCGAGCTGAACTACGACTATTTTACCTTCACCGCGACCTATAACAACGCGGATCACCAGGAAGAGCACATTTCCGGCAGCACCGGCGGCGACGACGTCTGGTTCACCCATACCTTCATCGCTCCGGAGAACGCATGGTACACCTTCACCTGGGATTACACCAAGGACGGTTCCGGCAACACCGGCTCCGACTGCGTCCGCGTTTCAAATGTTTATCTCGACGTCCATTGGAACTATCAGCGCGCCGAAGCCGTCACAAAACCCGGCACAGGTCTCTTCGAATACGATTTCGCGAGCGGCAACTACCCCTTCTACACCAAGACTTCGGATGCTCCTTACCACGAAGCCTACCTGCGCAGCGGCAACAATAACGTCGCAAGCTCCTATTCCCAGTTCGCGATCTATGAGCATACCCGCGACTGCACTCTGAGCTTCGATTACGCCGTATCCTGCGAGGCGGCGAGCGGCTCCAATTATTATGACTATTTCGAGGTCACCGTCGACGGCGTGAGCATCCTGAAGGTCGCCGGTTCGGACGATTTCAGCTGGTATCGCTGCAGCCATGATCTCAGTCAGGGCTGGCACCTCATCGTATTCAAATACACGAAGGATAGCTCCGTCAACGTCGGCAGCGACTGCGCCTGCGTCGACAACATCACCCTCGACTATCCTTCGAGCGAGGCTGCGAGCCGCTGGTTCGACATCAATTATCTCGGTTCTTCGAGCAACAAGATCTATTTCACAACTCCCGCCGGAACCGCCGGATGGGGAACGAAGATCGACGAAGGCGGCGGCAATCTGCGCGGCTACAGCAACAACCGCTATCTGGATGATTCGAACTCCGTCTGCGAGACCCTGATCAATATGCAGCAGGGCGAAACCCTCTCCTTCAGCTACGTTGTCAGCAGCGAGAGCACATACGATAAGCTCGTGTTCTATGCCAACGGCGCCGAACAGATGCGTGCCTCCGGCTGGACGGACCGCGCATGGCATACCTACACCTTCACCGCGCCGGAGACCGGCGGCTACCGTTTCGAATGGAAGTACATCAAGGACGGCACCGCTTGGAAGGGCTGGGACTACGCCTATATCCGCAGCGTCACTTACAGCGGCTCCTATCACCAGAGCCTGAACCTCGACAATAGGATCGTCAGCAGCCAGTCGACCGAGCAGCTCCATTTCGAGACCGACCCGACCTACGGCCACGGCTTCCAGATCTTCCAGACCTCTTCCGCGAAGGACAGCGAGGACGTATTCGCCGCAATCTCCCGCAACAGGTATATGGAGAGCACGACGGCCACGATGAGCGCGAACGCCGGCAGCCTCCCCGCCGGAACAATGATCTATTTCGATTATTATGTATCCAGCGAAGCGGATTGCGACGTGCTTACCTTCAAGGTCAAGAAAAACGGTTCCACGATCATCAATCAGGAGCTCGGCAGCGGCGATTACGGCTGGCACTATTATGAAACGACGCTTTCCGCCGCCGGCAATTACGAGTTTATCTGGGAATACAGTAAGGATGTCAACGGCGATTGGGACGACGACTGCGCGATGATCACCAACGTCATCGTCCAGCGTCCGATGCCTTCCCTCGACGACGCGCTGAACTCCGATGAAACGCAGCAGTCGCTGCACTTCACCTCCACCGGCACCTATCCCTTCGAGGTCGGTTGCAGCGGTTCTTCGTATTACGCCTACTCCACCAACGGCGGCGTTGCGAGCTCCTCTTCGACAATGAACTCCACCGCGACCTTCCAGGCGGGCGATACGCTGAGCTTCTACTACTATCTTGACAGCGAATCGAACTACGACTGGTTCAACTTCTATGTCAACGACCAGCGCCTTGTTCACGACAGCGGCGAAGTAGGCATCCAGCTCTATACCTGGACCGCGCCGTCGAACGGCACCTACAACCTGCGCTGGGAGTACACGAAGGACAGCTCGACCAACTCCGGCGAGGATATCGTCAGGGTCATGGAAGTCAAGGTCGTCAAGAACGGCGGCACCCCCGGCAGCGGCAACGGCGATGTTGACGGCAACGGCACCGTGAACGTCACCGACGCGGTCATGGCGCTGCGCCACGCGATGGGCATCATCACCCTCACCTCCGAGCAGATCCATCGCGGCGACGTGGACGGCAACGGCATTGTGAACGTTACCGACGCGATCACGATCCTCCGCAAAGCCATGGGCATTATACCGTAATCAACCGAAAAGCCGTCCCGCGCGGCGGCGGGACGGCTTTTTCGGCACAGATCCGTTTTTGATCAAACCTTAAGGAGAAAAACCAATGAACAAACTTCCTGTTGAAGAGCAGGCTGCGCAGCTCACCGAAGAGGAAAAGGCGGAGGTCATGCGTGTAGGTAAAATCAGCATGCTTGCCGCGGTCTTGTCCGGTGTTGCCGCTTTCCTTGTCGCGTTCTGTCTTTCCTTTACCCTTATGACAGTAAAAAGCACGGGCCCTTCCGAAAGCGATAATATGCGGACAACGATCTTTTTGATCGCCGCGGCGGTCCTGACCGTTATCGTGATAGTTCTTTATGTCAATATAAAGAAAAAGTGCCCGAAATATAACGATAAGCTTTATTCATACCTGCGCAAACAGCAAAAGCAGGGAAAATGAACTTTGCTCCCGTGCCGGGAATCTAAAAAGGCTTTGCCGACGGCAAGGCCTTTTCTTATTCGCTGCTGTTTGGTTTTTTACTGTTTTATACCGCCGCTCCGTCGGGCAGAGACGCGATCTCTTTTTTATAAAGCCGCGAAAGCATGATGAAGCCGTAAATTAGAGCCGCGAACTCCGCGATAAAGAAGCTCCACCAGACCGCCTCCACATTGTGGAAGGCGAGGGCGAGGATCAGCGCCGCGGGAAGCAGCACGACGAGCTGGCGAAGGATGCTCATTATCATGCTGTTGACGCCCTTTCCGAGCGCGCCGAAGGTCACGGAATTCGTGATCGACGCAGCCGCGAGGATGAACGAGAGTGAGATGATGCGGAACGCCGCGACGCCTCCCGAGGTGATCGTTCCGTCGCGGTCGAACATCCCGATTATCTCCTTCGGGAAAAGCTGGAATATCGCCGTGCCGACAGCCATGATACAGACTGCCGTGATCAGGGTTATCTTCCAGGCCTTCATAAGCCGCAGCCTGTTGCGCGCGCCGAAATTATAGGCAAGGATGCTCATGCTCGCGTTCGTAACGCCGAACAGCGGCATGAATATCATGCTCTGGACCTTGAAGTAGACTCCCACGATGCTCGTTGCGCTTTCGCCGCCGACGTCCGCAAGCACTCGGGCAAGGATCATGTTCATGCCCGTTATCATAACGGATGTGATCGCCTGCATGATTATCGAAGGCAGACCGACCCTGTATATATCGGCAATCGTTTCCTTGCAGGGCCTGAATTTTTTGAAAGAAAGCTTGACCTCGTGATCCTTGCCGAAAACGAGCAGCAGCGCAACGCCCATGCCGATCCACTGGCCGATGACGGTCGCGATCGCCGCGCCTTTGATGCCCATCCCGAGGGTGAAGATCATGATCGGGTCGAGGATGATGTTCACGACCGCGCCGACGAGCTGCGTGACCATCGAAAGCCCCGTCTTGCCCATCGACTGAAGGATCCTTTCACAGCCGAGCTGAATGAAAACACCGAGGCTGAACCACATGCAGATGCTGAGATAATCGACGCCGAGGCCGATCAGGTTCTGCTTGTCCGAAAAAAGCCTGAAGAACGGCGTGATGAAAAACCCGAGCGCGGCGAATGCGAGTGCGGATACCGCAAGAAGAAAGATGCCGTTTGAAGCGCCTTTGTCGGCCCTTTCGTTCTCGCCCGCGCCGAGTTTTCGCGAGATATAGGAGTTCATACCGACGGAAGTGCCGACGCCGACGGCTATCATAAGCATCTGTATCGGATAGGCGAGGGAAACGGCGTTCAGCGCATCGTTGCTGAATTTCGCGACGAAATAGCTGTCCACGACGTTATAGAGCGCCTGGACCAGCATCGAGATGACCATCGGCACGGACATGGAGAAAATGAGCTTGCCGACCGGCATATGGCCCATCTTGTTCTGCCTTGCCCTCATCTCCTCTTCCTGCTTTTTGAATGTGTTTTCGTTGAAATCTTCCATAGCTCTGCGATTATAGCATCGAACGGCGCCAATGTAAACCGACCGTCCGATATATATTGGCTTTTCTCTTTTAAAGCTTCACCGCGCAGCCCGCGGAAAGCAGATAGATCCATTTTTCGCCGACGGGAAGCCCCGTCAGCCTTTCGAGGGCGCGGGCATAGTTTTCGAGCTGCTGCCTGTAACCTTCGGCGACTTCCTCCGGCGTACTGCCTCTGAGAGCGGTCGTTTTATAATCGATCAGTATGATCTTTTCTTCCTCTATGAAGAAGCAGTCGATGATGCCCTGTATCAGCGCGCCGCGTTCGTCAAGCAGCGAAAATTCCTGCTCTTTCCTAACAAAATCCGAAGATATCATCCGGCGGTAGAGCTTTGAGGAAACGAGCTTTTCAACGGCGGGAAGGTAAACGCCCTTCGCCTCCTCCAGCGAAAGAAGGTTCTTTTCCGTGAATTCCGAAAGA